>JAQXNQ010000137.1 GCA_029098085.1 Oscillospiraceae bacterium | reverse complement strand
GGTGCCGACGGCAATCAGTACAATGCCCGCCGCCTTGGCCAGACTGACCTGCTCATGCAGGAAGATAAACGCCAGCAGGATGGTCAGCACCGTGCTGGATTTATCGATGGGCACGACCTTGTTGATATCTCCCAGCTGCAGCGCCCTGAAATAGCAGAGCCAGGACGCACCGGTGGCAAGGCCGGACAGTATTAGAAACAGCAGCGTTTTGCCGTCAATGGAGCTTATCTGATTCTGAGAATCCATGATGAACACCATGAGCCAGGAAAAAATCAATACCACAATGGTGCGGACAGCCGTAGCCACGGTGGAGTCCGTTTTCCGAATGCCGCACTTGGCCAGAATCGAGGTAATACCCGCAAAAAACGCCGAACCGAACGCAAATATAATCCACATTGGATTTTCTCCCCGGGCTGATGTCCCACGACGCCGCCGAAACAGCGCCAAATTCTTTACAAAGATCTGCAGGTATATTATAGCACGTCTCTGTATATAAATGTTACCAAATGATGAATTGTGGCGGTTTCTATCACAGGAGGCTCCCGGCTTTCCGGAAAAAGAAAAAGCGGGCACAAGGCCCGCTCAAATCAGCAGCTCATAAAAGAATAGAATGAAATTTCTTCTCAGGCGTCAGCCAGTGCAGCGCCCAGTGCCCGGCAATGAACCAGGGCATCCGCATCCGGCGCTTCGTTGACGATCAGTCCTTCAGCAGCCAGCTGCGCACCGGCTCCGCGGGCACGCTCCGTCCAGTCCCGCATCCACTGTCCGTCACCCCAGCCATAGGAGCCGAACAGAACCAGCGTTTTTCCGGCAAGCTGCTTCTCCAAAGCCGTGAAAAAGGGCTCAAACTCCCCCTCCTCCAGCACCTCATCACCCATGGCCGGGCAGCCCAGCGCCAGCTTGTCATAAGCGGCGGCTGTTTCAGCCGAAAGCTCCGAAACCGTAAAAAGCTCCGGCTCCCCGCCGGTTGACCGGACGCCTTCCGCCACGGCGGCTGCCATGGCTTCGGTGTTTCCGGTTCCGCTCCAATAAATCACTGCGATTTTACTCATCATCTTTTCCTCCTGTAATATAAGTTTATGCGGCACAGAACAGCTGGGTCAGCGTCACACCCTGACGCAGACGGCGGCAGATACAGTCCCGGCAGCGCATATACCGGGCAAAGCATAGTCTTGCACCATCCACGTCAGCATATACCTTCCAGAGGCCGCTGTACAGGCAGCCTCTGCCCTGATCCCGCTGAAATCCCCGGATATCTGCCGCCGGATATCCAAGAAACGCCCCGATCTCGTGGGGAAAGGCGCCGCCGGACAGGCGCTGCTCCAAAACAGTCAGCTGCTGCTCCATCCCAGCGGGCGGATACCCCGCTTCTTCAAGGATGGCGGCGATCTCCGGCCTGTGCAGCTGTGCCTTCAGCCTGTTTTCCCGGTACACCAGCAGCAGATACCGGCTCCTGCATCGGCAGACCACCCGAAAGCGAAGTCCGATGCACTCCATCTGCCGGCTGTATTCCTCCGCCAGAAGGGGAAGATATGGAAACTCCTCCCGGGAAAGCGACACCAGATTGGCGGGCTTGATTCCCGCCAGCGCCGGCCCGCAATGAAACGCCAGCATTTCCTCAAACGCTTTGTCCTGCATGGGATCCTCCTTCGCGGTTAGTTTACGCTAACCATAACGGATGCCTTTGGCCCTTCTGCCTCACAGTTCGGGCAGACCTGTCCACAAGGACACGCCCCGCAGTGGGTCTGCAGCAGCTCACGCAGCGCACAGCAGCTGCTGGTATGGCAGCGTGCAACCCGCACCTGCTTCCGGCGGGCTTCCTCCGCAGCACAGGCGACCATTTTATGAGAAACGGTGCCTGTGAAGAGAACCAGAAGATCGGGACATCCGATCTGCCGCTTAAAATCCGCCGGCATTTTCGTAAAAACCTTGGCGCGATATCCAAAATCTCTGCAGATGGCTTTATACTGCTGCTCCATCCGCTCGTTTCCGCCTACAATCACAACGCACATAACAGCCTCCCGATTGGTGATTTACCCGATTTACTTCGATCTGTATCAAGGTTAGTTATAGCTAACCAAAGGGTATCATATCCGCCTGCCCTTGTCAAGAGAATTTCGGAGCTTCACTGAAAATTCACAAAAGGGGAGCCGCCTTTTCTTCAGCTGGCCCCCTTTTTCTTTTTATCCCAAACGAACCACTTCATCCACCGGCAGGACACACAGGGTGCCATGGGCTTCCGACCGCAGACCGTGCTTCTGATTGATTGCCTCCATAATGGCCGGCATCTGTTCCTCCGAAGCCACAATGGCCAGGATCTCCTTTTCCGCCTGAAGGGTGATACCGTAGAACTGCTCCACGCTCTTTCCTCCGGCCCACCGCGCCCGCAGAATGGTGCCGCCCCGGGCGCCGGCCTCCCGCGCCGTGTTCATCACATCGTCCGTAAAGCCCTGATCCACCGCAGCCAGAATCAGGCTGAACCGTTTTTCCTTCTTTTCCTCCATCGAAGCTTCTCTCCCTTCTTTTTCCGGCAGCTGCTCCTGTCCCTGCAGCAGGGCGGCAGCTACCAGATTGTTCATGGCCCGAACAGGCAGGGAAAACGCGATTCCCCTGGTGGGCACACGGGTTCTCCACACATCCCGCAGCTCCTGCAGCAGCAGGTCTATCTCCCTGCCCGGCGCCAGACTGAGCAGAATATCCCGCTCCGACGTGCCGAAGCCGAACAGATCCAGCAGCTCGGAGGAGGCTGTTCCCCTTCCGACGCAGTGATAATGACAGCTGACCTTTTTTTGGGCATACAGCGCCGCAATATCGTTGCCGTGACCGCGCTCTGCAATGGTCACCATGGCCTTGATCGTCTGTTTCATGACGTCCCCCTTACGTTTCAAAGTATACGATGCAGTCTTCGATCTGGTCCAGACGGGCTCTGAGCCGCTTCTGCTCCACCTGCTGCTTCAGGCGGCTCACCAGTCCCAGCAGCTGAATGGTGCAGAGCGGCGTCATGGCCACCAGTGCCACAATGCCGAAGGCATCAGTCAAAATATCCCCGCCCACGGCCTCACAGGCGCCCATGGCCAGCGGCAGCAGAAAGGTGGCCGTCATGGGGCCGCTGGCCACGCCGCCCGAGTCGAACGCGATGCCGGTAAAGATCTGGGGAACAAAAAAGGTCATGACCAGCGCAATCAGATACCCAGGCACCAGAATCCACAGAATATTCAGGCCGGTGAGAATCCGCAGCATGGAAAGGCCCACCGACAGACAGATGCCCGCCGACAGCGCCGTCTGGATGGAGCGCTGGGTGATATAGCCGTTGGAAATCTCCTCCACCTGCCGGGTCAGCACCTGCACCGCCGGTTCAGCGCGGACAATAAAGAAGCCGATCACCATGCCGATGGGAATCAGCAGCCATTTCCGGCTGCTTCCGGCAATGGTGGAGCCGATGACCTGTCCTGCCGGCATAAAGCCCACGTTGACGCCGGTCAGGAACAGTACCAGGCCGATATAGGTATATAGCAGTCCCGTGCCGATCCGCAGCAGCTGATGCCGGTGGAACCGTCCGGACACCAGCTGAAACAGAATGAACATCGCAAGAATCGGAACCAGTGCCACCGCCACTTCCTTCATGTAAACCGGAAGGGCCTGATAAAACAGCTTGGCAGCTGTCCGCGTGGTGTACACCTCCGCCAGTGGGGAAGAGGTGTACACGGCGCTGTCCGGCTGATAAAACACGCCCAGCAGCAAAACCGAGAAAATGGGACCGATGCTGCACAGGGCGATCAGGCCGAAGCTGTCGCTGCTGGAGTTCTTATCGCTTCGGATGGAGGCCATACCGATGCCCAGCGCCATGATAAAGGGCACGGTGATGGGCCCTGTCGTCACGCCGCCCGAGTCGAACGCCACCGGAATAAAGCGGTCCGGCGCAAGGATGGCCAGCAGAAAAACCAGCCCGTAAAAAAACAGCAGCGTATAGGAAAGAGGAATATTCAGCAGCATCCTCAGCTCTGCAACGACCAGAAAGAGCCCCACGCCGATGGCCACCGTCAGGATCAGCGTCAGATTGGGAATGGCAGGCACCTGCTCGGCCAGCACCTGCAGATCCGGCTCCGCCATGGTGATCAGCATGCCCAGCACAAAGCAGGCCGCCAGTGAGAGGCCGATCCTTTTGGAGCGGCTCATCTGCACGCCGATGCCCTCTCCCATGGGCATCATGGACATCTCCACGCCCAGTGTGAAAAAGCCCATGCCAAAAACCAGCATCACGGCGCCGAACAGAAAGAGCACAAAGGTGCCCGGCGTCAGCGGCGCAATGGTAACGCTGACGATCAGAACGATGACGGTAATCGGCAATACGGACGACAGAGACTCCATGACCTTTTCCTTCAGCTGCTCATTGTGCCGCATAAGCGCTCCCTCCTGTATTAAGATTGTATTAAGATAATTCTATTGTAACACAGAGAAAAGTCTGGAGCAACCCATTTTTACATCCTTAAAAGAATTGTTACATCTGAGAATACTATATTATATTCACAAAAATAAGTCGCTATAATTGATCGAAATGGACAGAAAGGCTTGACGAGACACTGTGCAAGGGGGCAGCGGATCAGGATGCGTATTAAGGAAGTGAAAAGGAACCGAATCTGATCATCGTTCGGACAAACAGAATTTTCGAATGCTGCGCAACAAAAAGCGCCAGCTCTTCTGAGCCAGCGCTTGGTTCATTTTCTATATGTCTCGCTACAGCAGCGTTTCTTCATCCTCCGCAAACAGTTTGTCGTTGATTTCAAACAGGCTCACCTGATGGGCCAGACCGTAATAAATAATCGCGTCACGCTTGAGACGCGGGTACAGCTGCGCCAGTCCGCAGAGCTTCAGCAGCTCCTGGGTCTCATCGATGCTGGCGCCCAATCCGTAGCAGAGGCACAGCAGACGGTTTCTGGAGGGATTCCGGCGGCCCGCGAAAATCTGATGCAGGTAGATTTCGCTCATGCCCGCCTGCTTGGCCAGCTGCGCCTTGGAGATGTTCTTCTTTTTGAAAAGATCGTTCAGTATTTCCGCTACGCTTTCATTGCTGAACTGCGTCTGGTTCTCCGAAAGGAAACGGTTCAGATTGGATGACTCCATCAGCTCCTGCTGCAAATCATCTGTATTCTTCTTATCCATTTGCCCCGCCGCCTTTACAAGAATCAAATTATCCGGTATACTATTAGATATCTTACAGTTTTTAGGCCAAAAAAGCAATATGCTCATAGCATAGGGTGAAGCAGCGTGGACATTTACAGCAGCCTCCTGGAAACCATTGAACGTGAATACGACACCATCCGACAGATAAAGGAAAGCAGGCGGGGAACCGTTCT
>JAQXNQ010000136.1 GCA_029098085.1 Oscillospiraceae bacterium | reverse complement strand
TGACAAAAGACACAGTCTGTGTGACAGAAACGCTGCTGGATACCGCCGCCGAACAGCCGGTGGAGCTGGATTACAGCCTGCCGGATTATTACCCCAGCATTTTCCGTCTGCTGAAAACCATGGTTCGCCCCATGGTACAGCAGATCCGGACGGCGGGCAGCCGGTTGACGGTGGACGGAATCTGCAAGATTACCGTGCTGTATCTGGGAGAGGAGGACAGCCGCCTGCAGGCAGTGGAACAGACCATGCCCTTTTCCAAGACGCTGGAGCTGAAGGGGGAGTGTGAGGATCCAGTGGTGCGCTGCAGCTGCCGCTGCTACCACGCGGGCGGACGGGCGGTGAGCCCCCGGCGGCTGGATGTTCGGGGCGGGGTCAGCATCCGGGTCAGGGTCACCGGACAGCGGGAGCTGCCGGCGGTGACAGCGGCGTCGGGGAGCGGCGTCCAGCTGCACAGCACAGTCATTCCCCTCTGCTCCCGCCGCAGGAGTGCCGTGAAACCCTTCACCGTCAGCGAGGATCTGGAGCTTCCCCAGTCCAAGCCACCCTTCGGCAGTCTTCTTTCCAGCCACTGCGCCGTTCGGCTGGAGGACTGCAAGATCATCGCCAACAAGGTGATCTGCCGGGGCGAGCTGAGCTGCCATCTTCTGTACCTGCCGGATGGCGACAGCGCTTCGCCCGAGACCATGGAGTACACCATTCCCATCAGCCAGATCGCTGACCTGCCCGGCGTGGACGAGGCGGACACGGTGGACGCCCGCTTTGAGGCGGCCGGCATGACGTTGGAGGCCATTCCGGGAGGGGAGGACGGCTGCCGCCGGCTCAGCGCCGAGTGGAGCATGCTGCTCAGCTGCGTCAGCGACCGCAGCCGAGAAATGGCTCTGGCGGATGATGCCTTTTCCACCCGGTGTCCGGTTGAGGTAACCCGGACGCCGGCGGCAGCGGAGAAGCTCATCGGCAGCGTCAATCTGCAGCAGACGGTGCGGGCAGAGCTTTCCACAGAGCCCCTTTCCGCTGTGCTGGATCTGCTGTGCAGTGTAGGGGAAACCTCCGCCCGGAGTGAAAACGGCGCGGTGCGGATCGCCGGCAGCCTGGAGCTGTGCGCCGTTTGCATGGGAAAGGACGGCGTCCCCTTTACAGCGGAAAAGGTGCTGCCCTTTGAGTGTCCGGCGGACTGCAGCTGCAGCGGGGAGCTGATTTTTGCGCCTCAGGTGCAGATCCTTTCAGTGGGATATGCCATCACCGGAGAAAACTCGCTGGAAGCGCGGATCCAGCTGCAGATCAGCGGCACAGCCTGCGAGAGGGCGCCCCTCAGCGTCATCACCGATATTGGGCTGCAGGAGGATACTGTACTGCCGCCACCCAGCTGCGCCCTGCGGCTGTATTTCGGCGAGGCCGGGGAGCGGGTCTGGGACATCGCCCGCCGGTTCGGCGCGCCCATGTCGGCGGTCATGGAGGAGAATGACCTGGACAGCGAGACCCTGCTGGAAAAACAAATGCTGCTGATTCCGCTGGTGGAAGACTGACTCTGCCGGAGAAAGGATTGAAAAGAATGCAGAACATTTACAGCGACATTGCCCGGCGGACCGGCGGAGACATTTACATCGGCGTGGTGGGGCCGGTCCGTACCGGAAAAAGCACCTTCATCAAGCGGTTTATGGAGAGCCTGGTGCTGCCCAACATCAAAAGCGACCTGCAGCGGGAACGGGCCACCGATGAGCTGCCCCAGTCCGCTGCCGGCAGAACCATCATGACCACCGAGCCCAAATTCATCCCTGAGGAGGCGGCTCAGATTGAGCTGCCGGGCAACGCGGTCATGCGGGTGCGGCTCATTGACTGTGTGGGCTACATCGTCCCCAGCTCATTGGGATATTTTGAGAATGAGCAGCCCCGGATGGTGCGGACGCCCTGGTTTGATGAGGAGGTTCCCTTCAACATGGCGGCAGAGGTGGGCACCAGCAAGGTGATCACTGACCACAGCACCATTGGTCTGGTGATCACCACCGACGGCAGCATCAGCGACATCCCCCGGGATGAGTATGAGGAGGCGGAGGAGCGGGTCATCTCCGAGCTGTCGGCACTGGGCAAACCCTTCGTGGTGCTGCTCAACTGTCGGGAGCCGTCTTCGCCTCAGGCCCGCGCCCTGCGTCAGCAGATGGAGGAGAAGTACGGCCGTCCGGTCATGGCGGTCAGCTGCATCTCGCTGGGGGAGGAGGAGATCCGCCGGATTCTGCAGCAGATTCTCTATGAGTTCCCGCTGAAGGAGGCGGAGATCGAGCTGCCCCGGTGGATGCTGTCCCTGAAAAAGGATCACTGGCTCCGGTCGGCGGTGTTCGGCGCCATCCGGGAGGCGGCTTCTTCGGTGGAAAAGCTGGGCAGCGTGGGGGCCATGGCGGAGCACCTGCCGGAAAAATGCCCCTATATCCTGCGGGCGTCAGCTGACCGGATCGATCTGGGACAGGGGCTGGTGCAGCTTTCAGTGACGCTGCAGCCCAGGCTGTTCTATCAGATTCTGGGGGAAGCCACCGGTCTGGATATCGAGGACGAAACCCGGCTGATGCCCTGTCTGATGGAGCTGGCGGAATGCAAGCAGGCCTATGACCGGCTGAAGAGCGCTCTGCAGGAGGTGGAGGCCACCGGCTACGGCATCGTCATGCCCCAGATGGATGAGCTGACGCTGGAGGAGCCGGAGATCGTCAAGCAGGGCAGCAAATACGGCGTGCGGCTGCGGGCCAGTGCTCCCAGCATCCACATGATCTCCACCCGTATCGCCACCGAGATCTCACCCATTGTCGGCTCGGAGAAGCAGTCGGAGGAGCTGGTCATGAGTCTGCTGAAGGATTTCGAGGAGGATCCGGTGAAGATCTGGGACTCCAACATCTTTGGCAAATCTCTCCACGAGCTGGTCAACGACGGCCTGCACTCCAAGCTGGGCCGGATGCCTCAGGAGGCCCGGATGAAGCTGCAGGAAACCATCGAGCGGATCATCAACGAGGGCTGCAGCGGACTGGTCTGCCTGATTTTGTAAAGCAAAAGCGCATCCGTTTTCGGGCGGATGCGCTTTCTGTCAGTTCAGCCGAGGGTTTCCAGCTCCTCCAGCGACTCAATGATCCAGTCGGCGCCGCCGTCGGTGCCGGTATGGCCCGAGTCGAAGAAGCAGCCGTAAATGCCGGCATTTTTGCCTGCCTGTACATCGATGGGACGGTCGCCGATCATGACGGCCTCTTTTGGATCGATGCCGTAGGTTTTGAGAATGTGCAACACCGCGTCAGGGGCAGGTTTTGGAGGAAACTGATCTTCACTGGTGACAAAGCCGGTGAAAAGCCTGTCCATACCGCAGCTTTTCATGAAGGTAACGGCCATGCCGTCCCGGTGGGTGTAGAGGTAGTTTTTGCCGCCCTTTTGGACGATTTTTTCACAGATTTCCATGGCCCCGGGCATGGGAACCAGCATGCCGGGCTCCAGCTGCTTTTGCAGCTCCCGGAAGCGGGGCATGAAGCTGTCCGGCAGATCATAACGGCTCTGATACATCGACCAGGCGTAGGGGATGGAGATGATCATCTCCCGGAAGATTTCGTCGGTGGAGGCGGTGACGCCGTATTCAGCCAGCGCCCGGCGGAAGGCCTCGGTCAGGGCGGGATAGGAGTCGAACAGAGTTCCGTCAAAATCCCAGAGATAGTGCTTCAGCATGACAAAGCCCCTTTCACGTTACAGCTTGATTTTGGTCCATTTTCCGGCGGAAAAACGTGCCCAGTTCAGCAGCAGCCGCAGGGCCTGGTCGGTAATCAGGCCGATCCAGGCGCCGATGACGCCCCAGCCTACCGGATAGCAGAGCACCCAGCTGAGAACGGGACGGATCACCGCAATGCTGATGAAGGAGGTGCAGGCCACATATTTGGAGTCTCCGGCGCCCCGCAGACAGCCGGTGATAATCACCTGTATGATCTGGACGGGCACTGAGAGCGCCAGAATGATCATGATCTCCCTGCCGATGGAGATAACCTGCGGGTCATCGGTATACAGCTGCAGCAGCGGCGTCCGGGCCAGCAGGAACAGCAGGAAGATGGCGGCGGCGAAAAAGGCGGCGATCCGCTGGATGACCCGGACATAGAGCTGGGCCAGATCCGGCCGTTTGGCGCCCAGATTCTGTCCCACCAGGGAGGAGGAGGCGATGCTGAAGCCGTCGCCCACCGCAAAGGAGAAGTTGATCAGGTTCATACAGATCTGATGGGCAGCGAAGGGGATGGTGCCCAGGGAGGCCACCGTTTTGGCATAGGTGAAAAAGCCGATCCGCATGAAAACCTGCTCCACCAGCGCGCTGCCGCTGACCTGGATCACCGAGGACAGGGTCTCCCTGTCCGGCTGCCAGGGATGATGGCCGGACAGGTTCAGGAAGCTGCTTCGCTTCCAGACCGAGCGCACGGCCATCAGCATGGCGGTGATGTTGCCGATGGCGGTGGCCACGCCTGCGCCGTAAACGCCCATCCGGGGGAAGAAGCCGATGCCGTTGATCAGCAGAAAGTTGAAGATCACGTTGACCACGTTGGCCGTCAGGTTGGTGGTCATCGAGATGCGGGTGTTGCCCGCGCCCCGCTGGGCCGCATTGATGGTCAGGCCGATGTTGCTGAAAAAGGTGCCGAAGACGATGATCCGGAAATAGCCGGTGGCGTCGTCCAGAATCTCCGGCTGGGCGCCGGCGAAGGACATCAGCGGCCGGGCAAAGATCATACCCAGACAGCACAGCAGCAGGGAAGCCGCAGCGCTCAGCAGCAGGCATTGCTTCAGGCAGCGGCTTGCGCCGTCCGGATCGTTCTGGCCCCGGCGGCGGGCCACCACGGCGGTGACGCCCACGTTTAGCGACAGGATCACCGCCACCAGAATCATCCGGGGCTGGGCCGTGATGCCCACGGCCGAGATGGCCTCCGGACCGATGGAACCCACCATCATGGTGTCCACGGCGGAAATGAGCGCCACCAGCACCGACTCCACAATGGATGGCCAGGCGATTCGGAAGGTCGTGCCGTACACCTGCCGGTCAGAGGGCAGTTCCCCGCAGAGTGCGGTCCTTTTCATGATTCCTTCACAGCTGAAATATTGTCGCAGCAGAGCCGGCATGGACAGCATCCCCTCAAAAGCAAATTCAATGTCAGTATACCATAATCAGACAGGAAAGTCAAAAATGCGGCGTTTTTCGCAAAAGAAAACAGACAGAGCCGGGGCGGTCTGTCTGTTTCAGGAGGTTTCAGGACTTTGATTTTCGGGAGCAGCAGTCTTTCCTGGTGCAGCTGCCGCATCCGCTGCACCCCGGACAGCCGCCCTTTTTTCTCTGCCGCAGGACAGAGCGGATGGCCAGAACGATGCAGACGGCCAGCAGGGCGAGGATCACCCAATCGGCAGGGGAAAAAGTCGGCATAGCTTACCCCTTTCAGATGAAGAGCCGGCCGATCTGGTAGACCAGCAGAGCCACCACATAGGCGGCGCCGGTCTGGAACAGGGCGGTGAAAATGGCGTCTCTGGTGGATTCCATCTCCCGTCTGGTGGCGGCGAAGGCAGCCACGCAGGGCATATAGAGGATGGTGAAGACCAGGAAGGAAATGGCGCTCAGGGGAGTGAAGATGGTGTTCAGAGCCATCGAGAGCTGTGCTTCCCCGGCGGCGCCGGTGAGAACGGTTAGGGTACTGACCACGGTTTCCTTGGCGGTGATGCCGGTGATCAGGGCGGTGGAGGCTCTCCAGTCGGAGAAGCCCAGCGGCGCGAAGATCGGGGCGATGACGGAGCCCAGCGAGGCCAGGATGCTGGTGCCGGAGTCACTGACCAGATTGAAGCGCCAGTCAAAGCTCTGCAGGAACCAGATGACGATGGACGCCAGGAAGATGATGGTGAAGGCTCGCTTCAGGAAGTCCTTGGCCTTTTCCCACATATGCAGCAGCACGCTTTTGGCGGAGGGAATCCGGTAGGCGGGCAGCTCCATGACAAAGGGAACGGGATTCCCCTTAAAGACGGTGCCCTTGAGCAGCAGCGCCGACAGAATGGCGGTGACAATGCCCAGAATATACAGGGAGATCATCACCAGCGCGCCGTGGCGGGGGAAGAAGGCCGCCGTGATCATGCCGTAGATGGGCAGCTTTGCGCTGCAGGACATGAAGGGGGTCAGGACGATGGTCATCTTCCGGTCCCGGTTGCTGGAAAGGGTACGGGTGGACATGATGGCCGGGACGCTGCAGCCAAAGCCGATGAGCATGGGCACGAAAGAGCGTCCGGACAGGCCCAGCTTGCGCAGCAGCTTGTCCATGACGAAGGCCACCCGCGCCATATAGCCGCTGTCCTCCAGCAGGGACAGGAAGAAGAACAGCAGCACGATGATGGGCAGGAAGGACAGTACGCTGCCCACACCGGCGCAGACGCCGTTGATCAGCAGGGAGGTCATCCAGCCGCTGACCCCCACCTCTGCCAGCCAGCCGCCCAGAAGGCCGGTGACGAAATCGATGCCCGATTCCAGCAGCCCCTGCAGCCGTCCGCCGATGACGTCAAAGGTCAGCCAGAAGATCAGCAGCATGATGCCGAAAAAGATGGGGATGGCGAAAATCCGGTGGGTCAGCACCCGGTCGATCTTCTCCGACCGAACCTGCTCGTTGGTTTCCCGGTGCTTTTTGACGCAGTCGGCGCAGATGCGCTCGATGTAGGAGTAGCGCATGTCCGCCAGGGCGGCCTCCCGGTCGGTGCCCAGCTTTTCTTCCATTTCATCGGTCACATGGCCGATGATGTCCAGCTGATTCTCGGTCAGGCGGAGGGACTCCATGGTGGGCTCGTCTCCTTCCACCACCTTGGTGGCGGCGAACCGCAGGGGATATCCGGCGGAGCGGGCCTGATCCTCGATGATGTGAGCGATGGAATGGATGGCTTTATGTACCTCGCCGGTGCAGAAGTCCAGCCGGGGCAGGGCTTTGGGGGACTCGGCCTGGCTGATGACCACGTTGATCAGCTCGGTGATGCCTTCGTTTTTTGCGGCGGAGATGGGGACGATGGGAATACCAAGGTGCTCCGACAGCCTGGCCACGTTGATGGAGTTGCCGCTGGCCCGCACCTCGTCCATCATGTTCAGGGCGATGACCATGGGAATCTGCAGCTCCATCAGCTGCAGGGTCAGGTACAGGTTCCGTTCGATGTTGGTGGCATCCACGATGTTGATGATGACCCTTGGATTCTCCTGCAGGATAAAGTCCCGGGTGACCACCTCCTCCGAGGTATAGGGTGAAAGGGAGTAGATGCCGGGCAGGTCTACCAGAACGGCATCCTTGTGGTTTTTGATGGGGCCTTCCTTTTTTTCAACCGTAACGCCGGGAAAATTGCCAACGTGCTGATTGCTGCCGGTGAGGCGGTTGAACAGGGTGGTCTTTCCGGAATTCTGGTTTCCGGCCAGTGCCAGCAGATAGCGCATACCGTCTTCCTCCCTTATGCTTTGACAATCTTCTGAAGCACGATCTTGGCGGCCTCCTCCTTGCGGATGGTCAGCACATAGCTTCTCAGAAAAATTTCAATGGGATCCCCCATGGGGGCTACCTTACGAACCATGACGGAGGTTTTGGGCGTCAGGCCCATGTCCAGCAGCCGACGGCGCAGGGCGCCCTGACCGCCTACGGCTGTGATGACGCCTCCATAGCCGGGCTTCACCTGATCCAGGGTGATCTGCTCTGTCTGTTCCGGAGCGGGAGCGCCTCCGAAAATGTCAGCAGGCTTTGTATTCGGCACAGCAATTCCTTCCTTTCCTCAGCAGCCCGGACGGGTGTTAGCCGGGGCTTACTGTCTGTTTCTATTGTAATGCGGGTCCTTTTGTTTGTCAAGGAAAAAACAATCAAACCGCAAAAAAATCAAAAAGAAAAAATGTGCAGATTTTATGACAAAAGCACTGCCCCTCCGAAGAGAGGCAGTGCCTTGTTGTGACATCATTCTGTTCACCGAAGGGGCCGCAGCCCGGATGGGCCTTATTTCTTTTCTGCTCTTTCGGCTTTCTGCGGCGTGCTTTCTTTTTTGACATCCGGACGGCGGATGGTGGCTTCATCATTGGAGTATCCCTTACCCAGCACCCGGTCGTAGGTCAGCATATCCAGCAGCCGGTCATTCTGCTCCATTTCCTCCGCGATGGAGTAAACCGGCGTCTCTGTCATGGCCCCCAGCACGGCATCGGTGAAGGCGTTGTCCGGAAGTCCGGCGGCCTTATAGAGCAGATGGGGGAGATAAAAGGCGGAGATTTTTTCGTCAGGCAGAGCGTTGATGTTCAGCTCTCGGTTGCTCCAGATCAGGCAGGCCTGTTCATAGAGGATGCTGCAGGTGCTGCTGCCCATGCCGGTTTGCTGGTAGATGTTGTCCTGGGAATTGAAGTAGGGGAAGTGGTCGCCGGTGAAGAGCACCAGCGTCGGTTCATCCAGCTTCTCCAGCCGGCTGAGAAACTCCTCCAGCTCGGCGCAGCTCTTTTCGATGCCCTCCAGATAATAGGAATATTCATCGGTGCCGTCCTCCGCTGTGTCGTAGGGCATGTGATTCTGCATGGAGGTGATGTGAATGAAATCGGGTCCTTCCGTTTCCTTCAGGATAGTTTCCGCCTGACGGTAGACGGTGTCATCATCCACATAGCCATTGTGGTAGGTATTCACCGGGACGGTCAGGTCATCCAGGAACAGCAGCCGGTCAAAGCCGTACCGCTCGTATGTATCCTCCCGGCCGTAGAAGTTGGCGGAATAGGGATGGATGTAGCTGGTGGAATAGCCCAGATCATGATAGAGACTGGGAAAGGTGGCCTGAATCTCGTCGCTGCCCTCTCCCAGCAGCTCATGGGGGATAAAGGCATCGTTCAGAGACTTGACCGGCAGACCGAAGAGCAGTTCGAATTCGGTTTTGACGGTGCCGCCGCCAAAGGTGGGCACCACATTCGTTCCGGACCAGCAGTTTTCCTCAGCCAGGATCCGGTCAAAAGGTGCGTAGACCTGATCCAGCCGGGGATCGTCATCCAGCGTCCGGAAATCGGCGAAGGTTTCGGACATAACGACGATGAGGTTGGGAAGCCGGGATTCCTGTTCCGGGGCAGCCGCCGGACGGCCTT
>JAQXNQ010000135.1 GCA_029098085.1 Oscillospiraceae bacterium | reverse complement strand
CGTGGTGATCAATCTGTAAGCGCTTTCCGCAGGCGGAAAGCTCAGCGTGTCGATAAACATAACGCTCATCGACAGATTGCACAAATAAAGTTCCATCGCTTTCGCTCGCGCGAAAGCTGAGAGAAGTCCTTATGGCCTTCTCTCGGGCTGGTATCACCTATAGACCTTTGCCAAGGATTATGGGTCAAGGGGCTTGCTCCTTGCAGGTCCAGGGCAGCGCCCTGGTCGCCCTCCGCAGAGGGCGAAATACTCTTATATACACATAAAAAGTCAGGAAGGTATGGAAACCCTACTAAGGGGTGTCCATATGGGTGGAGCCGGCTCGACGCCGGTTCCGCCCATTTTTTCACGCTGTCTCTTTGTTTGTGCAATTTTTTCCTGCAAACCACTTTTTCGACAGTCTGAGGGGCCGTGCCCCAAACAGGACACGGCCCCTTTTCTTTATTCGCTCTTCATCCAGCTTTCGATTTCCTCAGTGGTCTTCAGAATGCCCGCCGAAAGATCCTCTGCGCCGGTTTCGGTGATCAGAATGTCGTTCTCGATCCGGATGCCGATGCCCTCCTCCTCCACATAGAGACCGGGCTCCACCGTGATGACCATGCCGGGCTGCAGCCTGTTCATGGTGGGGTTGCCCACATCGTGGGTGTCCAGACCCAGCTGATGGGAAACGCCGTGATAATAGTAATCGCCCACCGATTTGCCGTCCTTCAGCAGTCCCAGCGGCTCCAGCGCTTCCTTGTAGTAGTCCACCACCAGAGTGTTCAGCTCACCCAGGGTCATGCCGGGCTTTGCGCTGCGGATGACCAGCTCCTGCGCCGCCAGCACCGTGTCGTACAGCGCCTTCTGCCGGGGGGTAAAGCGTCCGTTCACCGGGAAGGTGCGGGAGATGTCGGCGCAGTAGTGATTGTGGGCGCTGCCCAGGTCGATGAGCACCAGCTCGCCGTCCTCCACCACCTGATTGTTGTCGGAGTAGTGCAGGGTAGTGGCCCGCTTGCCGCCGGCGACAATGCTCTGGAAGGCGTGCTCCCGTTCGCCCTGACAGGCCAGCGAGAAATCAAAGGCGCCCTCCAGCTCGGCCTCGTTCATACCGGGGCGGGCATGACGCATCATGGCCCGGATGGCGGTGTTGGTGGCGTCCTGCGCCAGCCGCATCTGGGCGATTTCATTTTCGTCCTTGAGCATCCGCAGAGCAGCCAGCTCACCCCGAATGTCAGCAATCCGGACGGCGGGGTACCGCTCCTGCAGCCGTTTGGCCAGACCGTGGGCAGGGGTGTCGGTCTGATCGGGCTGATACCGCCAGAGATCCAGCCCCACCGTCAGGGTGCCCAGTCCCTGCCAGCTGCTGACCAGTCGGTTCAGCGCGCCGTCAAAGTCTTCCAGATAGCGGATATCGGCGATGCCGCTGACAGCTTTGGCCTCGTCGGCCTTCATCCGGCCGCCTACCCATTTGGCCCAGAACTCGCTGTAGGGTTCGATAAACAGGGTTTCCTCGGTGCGGCCGTCGGGGTATTTTTTCATCAGCAGGATCATGTTCTCCCGGTCGATGCCGGTCAGGTAGAAGAAGCTGCGGTCCACCGCGAAGGGATAGCTCTCGTCCTGGGAGCGCATGGGTGCCTTGCCGGAGAAGATGAAGGCGGCGGTGGAGGGCTCCAGCCGGTTCAGCAGGGCTTCGCGGCGGGTCTGATAGATGGTTTCCATGATGAAGTCTCCTTTGTGTTGTGATGTGGGGGAGCGTCAGAGCTCCAGCCAGGGGAGAAGGGCGCTCCACTGCTCCCGCAGCCTGTCCATGGAGAAGGCCGCGTTGGCGGGGCTGGTGGAGGGCAGCCGGAAGGACGGCACCTCCAGCCGGATCTTCTGCCGGAGAAAGAGCTTCTCGGCCTGCGCGCCGTTGAAGAACACCGCCCGCACCGGACAGCGGGCCAGCAGCCCGGGGATGTCGTGGTAGACCGGATGGCGGATACTGGCGTCGGCAGCGCCCTTGATGTCGCAGGTGTCCAGCACATCCCAAAGCCCGATCCGGTTTTCCAGCAGCAGCGCCTGCTTTTCGGGGACGGTGCGGGGGACTTCCCGCTGCAGCAGGGAAGCCAGCAGCGGCCAGAACCGGTTGCGGGGATGGCCGTAGTAGAAGCCGCTCTCAAAGGACAGGGGAGAGGGATAGGTGCCCAGAACGAGGACGCGGGCATCGTCGCCGCAGCAGGGCGGGAAGGAAGAGGGGCCCATGGCGGTCGCTCCTTTCCGGTGAAATGGGGGCATTTGCCCTCGGCAAGATTGCCCGGTGTCTTTCATTATAGCACATTTTGCGGGAAAAGAACAGGATTTGTTTCGGTTGGCCGCGGTTTGTCGATCTGCCGGTTCGGGGGGCTGCCCGGGGACTTAATAATACGCTCTGCGTTCCATCAAACCGTAGGGGCGATCATTGATTGCCCGCTGCCTGTCGGTACGCTGTCGCTTCCGGTCGAACCCGAAACCTTTCCGCATTTCTCCAATGTAGGAGGCGTGCCTCCCGGATATGCTGCGCATATCTGACGCCCCTTGGTACAATCTACCGTTCTGCGGTGCTTTCCCATTTAACCGCTCCGCTTCTGCTCCTTCACCGCTTCCGCATTCCGTTTCGGCAGCGTGGGAGATTTGAATTTGAAGTCGGCTCTGCGGAGCCGACAGTAAATAATGCCGGTTCCTCGCCTAGCTTGCGCTGGGCGAGTGGTTCTCCTTACCAACATTTACCGCTACGCGATGCTCTTCCGTTCAATCCGACAGAAAACTGTACCGCTTTTTGTCCTTTTTGTCCAAAGAGCCAAACTTATCCTTCGCCCTTTGACCGCCCCGTCCCGTTCCGGTATAATAGAAGGGAATAACCGACTGGAGGAATTTCGATGAACTATCGTCTGCTGGCTCTGGATCTGGACGGCACCCTGACCAATTCCCAGAAAATCATCACCCCAAAAACCCGGGAAACCCTGCTGGAGGCCCAGCGGCAGGGGCTGCGGCTCGTGCTGGCGTCGGGACGCCCCACCGAAGGCATCCTGCATCTGGCCCGGGAGCTGCAGATGCAGGAGTACGGCGGCTTTGTGCTGGCCTTCAACGGCGCACGGGTGCTGGATCTGGCGGCGGGGGAGATCCTCTGGCAGCAGACCCTTCCTCCCGATCGGATTCCGGTCATCGCCGGTCTGGCCAGACAGCACGGCGTAGGGGTGCTCACCTATCTGGACGGCGCCGTCCTCACCGAAACGCCGGAGGATCCCTATATCGGCATCGAGTGCCGGGTCAACGGGATTCCCTGCCGCCGGGCGGAGGACTTTGCCGCAGCCGTCACCGGATTGGTGCCCAAGTGCCTGATGACCGGCGACGGGGATCACATGGCCGTCATCGAGCCCCTGATCCGGGAGGCGCTGCCCGACCTGAGCGTCTACCGCTCCGAGCCGTATTTTCTGGAGATCATGCCCAAAGGGGTGGACAAGGCCAGAACCCTGGAGCAGCTGCTGCGCCATCTGGGCCTGATCCGGCAGCAGCTGGCCGCCTGCGGCGACGGCTTCAACGACGTGTCAATGGTCGCCTTCGCCGGTCTGGGGGTGGCCATGGCCAACGCCAATCCCGCCGTTCTGGAGGTCGCCGATGCGGTCACCCTCTCCAATGACGAGGACGGAGTGGCCGAGGCGGTGCGCCGGTACATGCTGTGAACAGCCGCGGCACCGATGCCGTACGGGTGAGAAATAAACTGAACCGATGCATAAAGGCCGCCCGCAGGATCGCAGGCGGCCTTTATGTGAAGGGGAGGAAGAACAGATTAAAGCTTGGAATAACCGTAGCTGTTGATGATGGCGTCCATCTTGGCGCCGGCCTGACAGAGCGGGCAGTCGCTGCTGTGATAGATCTTGTAGTCGGGGAGATCCTGGGTGTCGAACAGGCTGGTGATCGGGGTGTCCCGCACCTTGTCCACCGCGCTGAAGATGGCGCAGATGCCGGCCGTTTTTCCGCCGTAGTACTGGATGCACTCCAGCGCGCGGTTGATGGTCTTGCCGGTGGTGACCGACGCCACCAGCAGCAGCACCCGCTTGTTCCAGATCATCTTCTGCACATTGTCCCGGAACAGCATCTGGTTGCTGGGGTTGATCTCGGGGGTGATGACGGCGATGTTCTCGTTACGGTTGATGCCAGCCAGAGAGGTGTTGCAGACAGCCCGCGCCAGAAACGCGCCCACAATCTCACAGCCGTCCAGACAGACGATGGTGTCGATGGGGGTGCTGGTGAAGTTGGTGGCCAGCTCAGCGGCGGCCTCCTTGGCCATCAGATGATAGCACTTCATGGAGGTCATGTCGATATAATAGTTGACATGGGAGTGGCTGGTGGCAAAATGGCCGGGAATGATGTTGATACTCAACCGGGGATTTTTTCTCGACTGAATTTCTCTGGTTCTTGCATCCATGCTGGAAGGCTCCTTTCAAGGTGCGCCCGGGAGAGCGGAACCCTTTGTAATGGAATTAGTATACTATAATCTTGCTCATTTGTCAATCGTATTCAGAAATATTTGACAAATGCGGCGCTGAGAGCTCTTTGTAATCGGTTCCCTTTGTAAAATCATCCAACGCAAGGACGATTTCTGGAAGAAAACCCTGCCCTTGCAAAATTCTCACGGTTTGATATAATAAGGAAAAACCGGACGCACCGGACGTCTGGCATGAACATCGACCGGGCGCTCTGACGCCCGGCAAAGGAGGACTGCAGAGATGGAAATCCGTCCCGGCCGGTACCGGCATTTCAAGGGAAACGACTATCAGGTGCTGGGGGTGGCCCGGCACTCCGAGACGCTGGAGGAGCTGGTGGTGTACAGGGCCCTGTACGGTGACGGCGGCCTTTGGGTGCGGCCGGTCTCCATCTGGCTGGAGCCCGCCGTGGTGGACGGGCGGCAGGTGGAGCGGTTTCGCTGGGTGGGGGAGGACTGATGCGGTACCCGGACATCCACCCGGCGGTCTTTCTGGAGCGGCCCAACCGCTTCATCGCCCGCTGTGAGATAAACGGCGAAACCGTCACCGCCCATGTGAAGAACACCGGCCGCTGCAGGGAGCTGCTGCTGCCCGGCACGCCGGTCTGGCTGCAGCACCACGACGACCCTGCCCGCAAAACCCGGTGGTCGCTGATTACGGTGCGGAAGGGAGACCTTCTGGTCAACCTGGACTCTCAGGCTCCCAATCAGCTGGCCGCCGAAGCCATTGCCGCCGGCGTACTGACTCTGCCGGGCTTTGACGCGCCCCGGATCCTCCGGGAGCAGCGGTTCGGCGATTCCCGCTTCGATCTGAAGCTGGAGCAGGACGGAAGAGCGGCCTTTGTGGAGGTCAAGGGCGTGACGCTGGAGCAGGAGGGCATCGCCCTTTTCCCCGATGCACCCACCGAGCGGGGCGTCAAGCACCTGCTGGAGCTGCAGAAGGCCGTCGAAGCCGGATACGGAGCTTTTCTGCTCTTTGTGGTGCAGATGGAGGGCGTCCGGGCGGTTTCGCCCAACGACAGCACCCATCCCGCCTTCGGGGACACCCTCCGGGCGGTGAGCCGGGCCGGGGTCACGCCGCTGGCGGCGGTTTGCGAGGTCTGGCCGGACGGGGCCGAAATCCGCCGCACCGCGGAGGTTCTGCTGTAGTATAAAGGAGAAATCGCCATGAGATATGAGAAGAAGAAAAACAGCCTGTTTCTGGACACCAGCGGCCTTTTCGACGGAGAAGTCCGCCTCAGGCTGCTGCGCACCGATCCCGGCAACCCGGCAAAGGACTGGGTGCCGGGATACGTCTTCTCCATCTGTTCCTCGGTCAGCGGGCTGGAGATGGGCCGCTGCGACCTGCGGCTGGGCCACAACGACAAGCTGTACTACGGCGGCAACATCGGCTACCGGGTTCATCCCCCGTACCGGGGCCATCACTACGCCCTCAAGGCCTGCCGTCTGCTGTTCAAGCTGGCCAGG
>JAQXNQ010000134.1 GCA_029098085.1 Oscillospiraceae bacterium | reverse complement strand
GTCGTTTTCCAGGAAGGGAATCATGGCCGTAGCCACCGACACCACCATCTTGGGCGAGACGTCCATGTAGTCCACTTTTCTGGCGTCCACTTCCAGGATCTCATCCCGGTAGCGGGCGGCAACGCGGGGACGGGCAAAGGTGCCGTCCTCGTTCAGGGGTTCGTTGGCCTGGGCAACAATGACCTCGTCCTCCACGTCGGCGGTCATGTAGTCCACCTCGTCCAGCACCTTGCCGGTGGCCTTGTCAACCCGGCGGTAAGGAGCCTCGATAAAACCGTACTCGTTGATGCGGGCAAAGGAGGCCAGGTAGGAGATCAGACCGATGTTGGGGCCTTCGGGGGTCTCAATGGGGCACATGCGGCCGTAGTGCGAGTAGTGAACGTCGCGGACCTCGAAGGATGCACGGTCACGGGACAGACCGCCGGGGCCCAGAGCCGACAGACGGCGCTTATGGGTCAGCTCAGCCAGCGGGTTGTTCTGATCCATGAACTGGGACAGGGGCGAAGAGCCGAAGAACTCGCGGATGGCGGCGGTAACGGGACGGATGTTGATCAGATTCTGGGGAACAGGAGACTCCAGATCCTGCGCCTGCAGGGTCATGCGCTCCCGAACCACACGCTCCATGCGGGAGAAGCCGATGCGGAACTGGTTCTGCAGCAGCTCGCCCACAGGGCGGATGCGGCGATTGCCCAGATGGTCGATATCGTCCACGGTGCCCAGGCCGTGAGCCAGGCAGTTCATGTAGTTGATGGTGGCGAGAATATCGTCCTTGATGATGTGCTTGGGCACCAGACGGGAGGCGTTCTGGCGGACCAGCTCCACCAGCTCGTCGTGATCGTCGGTCTGCTCCATCAGCTCGCGGAGGATGGAGAAGCGCACCTTTTCATGGATGCCGGCGGCCTTTTTGTCCAGATCCGGAATGAAGTCGGTGATCTCCACCATACCGTTGGAGATAACCTTAATTTCCTTGTCATCTTCCACCTGGACATAAACAGCCGAGATGCCGGCCTTTTCGATCTGCCAGGCCTTTTCACGGGAGAGCAGCTCGCCTGCTTCGGCGATGATCTCACCGGTCAGCTCGCTGACTGCGGGACGGGACAGGGTGTGGCCCATGATCCGGACGGCGAGGCCCAGCTTCTTGTTGTATTTATACCGGCCAACCCGGGAAAGATCATAACGATGCTCGTCAAACAGCAGGGGAACCAGATGCTTGATGGCGGATTCCAGCGAGGGAAGCTCGCCGGGACGAAGCTTGCTGTATACCTCCAGCAGCGCTCTGTCGCCGGGGCAGAGGCGATTGTCGCGGCTCTCCCCTTCATCGGCGGGGCGGTTCTCGATGGAGTCCTTGGCGTTCAGGGTGGTCACAATGGACTCCTGGTCGCCGAAGAGATCCAGCACCTCCTGGGTGCTGCCGGTCATGTCGGTCAGAGCGCAGCGGTAATCCTCCTGGATCTGCTCCACCGTCACATCATCGCGGATGCGCAGCAGGGCGCGGATAAAGACCGTGATCGGAATCTTGCGGTTCTTATCGATGCGGACATAGAAAATGTCGGAGGAATCGGTTTCGTATTCCAGCCAGGCGCCGCGGTTGGGGATGACGGTGGACTTGAACAGCTTCTTGCCGGTCTTGTCGTAGGCATCCGAATAATACACGCCGGGAGAACGAACCAGCTGAGAAACGATGACGCGTTCCGCGCCGTTGATGATAAAGGTGCCGCTCTCGGTCATCAGAGGAAAATCGCCCATGACAATTTCCTGTTCCTTGATCTCACCGGTTTCGCGGTTCTGCAGCCTGGCACGCACATACATCTTGGCCGCGTAGGTCACATCGCGGTTTTTGCACTCGACCACACTGTACTTGGGATTGGGATCCAACCGGTAATCGATGAAATCCAGCACAAGGTTTCCGGTGTAATCGGTAATGGCGGCAATATCGGTGAAAACCTCCCGCAGACCTTCCTCCAGGAACCATTTGTACGAATTGATCTGCACTTCGATCAGGTTTGGCATATCCAGTACTTCGTTGATCCGCGCGAAGCTCATCCGCGTGGTCTTCCCGAGCTGTACAGGCTTGACATTCACCATAAGCTTGATCACTCCTCATCTGATAAGGCGCACCAAACCCAGCTCCTCTGTAAAAGGAGCCGGATCAGCGATGCGCAAATTAAACTTTGTGCAAACAAGACAATCTCCTTTTCAAAGTCAATCGCTTTTTTGCACAAATCCACGGCAATTTTTGTGCCCCTTTCAACAAAAAGCCGATCCAAAAGGCACATACATCCATTATGATACATTTTACAATTATAGGATATTGCAGGCCGTTTGTCAAGCGAAGAATGAAAGATTTTTGTTTTTTCCGTTCTTTTCCCGTTTTTCCCAATCTCAACCTCTATTTTGCCCCAAATACAGGAAAAAATACCGAAATTCTCCTGCCCCCTTCCCCATTTTCCGCACCGGACTGGAGACTCCGTCATCCGGCGGGTCTGCAGTCTTCTTTTTCATTTCACTTTCAGTATACCAGTCTCCCGAAGATTTTTCAAGAAAAAATCCCGGAAGGCTTTCACCCTCCGGGAAATGGCTCAGATGAATTTCACAGCCGTGCCGTAGGCCAGCACCTCTGCCGCACCGGACATGACCGAAGCGGACGCATACCGCACGCATACCACCGCATCGGCGCCCAGGGCCTCTGCCTCCGCCACCATCCGCTTGGTAGCCAGAGCGCGGGCTTCGTTCATCATTTCATTGTAAGCCTTCAGCTCGCCGCCCACCAGGGTTTTCAGGCTCTGAGTGATATCCCGGCCGATGTTTCTGGTCTGGATGGTGCTCCCCTTGCACAGGCCCAGGGTTTCCAGCGTTTTTCCTTCAATCCGCTCAGTAGTTGTCAAGATCATCCGTCTCACCGCTCCTTATCTCATGAATCCGTTCTGCCGTCACAGCAATCAGCGCACCTGCCAGGGCTGCGGCAGCCAGCCCTCCCAGAATTTTGACCCAAAGCGGCAACGGCAGGCACAGAACCGCCGCCAGATACCCTGCCAGATACAAAATCAGCAGCAAAGCAATGACGATGGGGGCAATCATGCGCTGCCGGCGCTTTCCAGGCTTGCTCATGAACGCTCCTCCTTCCGGTACAGCAGCCAAGAGTACAGAAACAGGAAAACGACCAGCATCCCCAGTGCTGCCGCCGCCAGAGACGGAAGCCATTCCCAGGGCAGCACCGCCGCCAGCAGCAGCACCGCTCCGCATAATACAAAGCCGATGCCGCCAGCCCGATGGGTCTTTTTCCAGACCGCTTCGCTGGCCAGCGTCCAGGGCGTGCGGATGCCGAAGGTGTAGTTGAACCGGATGCGGGGCATGTAGTTGCCGAGGCAGACAAACAGCACGCCGATCATAACCGGAAGAATCCGGCTCACAGGAACCGAAACGCCCAGCGCAGACAGCGCCGTGATCCAGCCGGCCGCAATCATCAGCACCGTGATCAGTGCCGTCAGCAGCAGATACGGGCCCATATGCTTCTGATAGTTTTCCTTCCGAGGATCCATCCGGGGAAGTGCCTGAAAAAGTCCCAGCATCAAAAGCGGCAGCGCACCGAACAGAAGCAGCATCCACCTGCTGCCATAGCTGTCGATCTCCC
Organism: Oscillospiraceae bacterium; assembly: GCA_029098085.1. Classification (GTDB taxonomy): domain Bacteria; phylum Bacillota; class Clostridia; order Oscillospirales; family Ruminococcaceae; genus Faecivivens. The sequence continues at coordinate 1,076 of JAQXNQ010000134.1, read as the reverse complement.
CAGCGCTGTTCCAATGAATGGGAATCTGCTCCGGCATCCGGGGCAAAAGCAGCAGCAGTCCGATCAGGGACACCAGGGATACGCCTCCCAAAATCAGATAAATCCTATGAGGCTTCATGGCCATCTTCATCCTCCCCTTCCGCCTGCTGCACGCCCGTGCCGGAAATCTCGAAAAACCACTGCAGCACCTGCTGGAACACGGTCATATTCAGGCTGTAAATGATGTTCTGCCCCCGCCGTTCATCATCGATCAGCCCTGCCCCCTTCAGAATGCTCAGATGGTGACTGACCGAGGGCTTGGTCATCTCGAAGCAGTCTGCAACCTCACCGGCAGTCATGTCTCCTTTGGACAGGAGCTGTAGAATCTTCCTGCGGGTGGGATCGGACAATGCTTTGAAGGCGTCATTCAAGGATGTCTCCCCCTTCCGGAATTGTTAGACAGTTATCTAACAATTTAAGTATAACGGATTCCAAATCCTCTGTCAAGAGATTTCCGGAATATTTCCGCCGGATGACAAAAGGCGGACAGCCGCGCAGCCGTCCGCCCTTTGAAGCCTTATTTCTGCCAGGGATTGGGCGTGAAGTCGCCGCCGCGGCACCATTTCAGATAGTTCAGGGAGTGCAGCTGCGCCGTCATCTCCCAGTCACCCTGATAGACCGGATCGTGGTAGCCCTCCACGCAGATGTTGCCCTCATACCCCTTCTGATGCAGAATCGAGAAGACTCTGCGCCAGTCGGTATCGCCAAAGCCGGGAGTGCGCTGAGGCGCGAAGTCCACGGCGCCGAAAACGCCCAGACGGCGAACCTCTTCCATATCAATGGAGGCGTCCTTGCCGTGAAGGTGATAGATCTTATGGGCCCACTGCTTCAGCTGGGGCAGCGGATCGATCAGCTGGATCATCTGGTGACCGGGCTCCCATTCCAGACCGAGGGCATCGCTGGGCACCGCGTCGAACATCATCTCCCAGGCTTTGGGGTTGAAGCCAATGTTGCAGGTCACATGCCGCCAGTCACCGCCCATGGGGCAGTTCTCGATGGCCAGCCGGACACCCCGGTCCTCAGCCCGCCGGGCCAGC
>JAQXNQ010000133.1 GCA_029098085.1 Oscillospiraceae bacterium | reverse complement strand
CCTGATGAAGGCGTACCGGCCCGATTCCCACACGCCCATTATGCAGTCCAAGTCTGTCGCCGTTGTCGGCGGCGGCAACGTTGCCATGGACGCTGCCCGCTGCGCCAAGCGTCTGGGTGCCGAGAACGTGTACATCGTCTACCGCCGCGGCATGGCGGAGCTGCCTGCCCGTAAGGAGGAGGTCGAGCACGCCGAGGAGGAGGGCATCATCTTCAAGACCCTCTGCAACCCCGTTGAGGTGCTGGGCGACGAGAACGGCATGGTCAAGGGCATGCGCTGCGTTGAGATGGAGCTGGGCGAGCCGGACGAAAGCGGCCGCCGCCGTCCCATCGTCAAGGAGGGCAGCGAGTTTACCCTGGATGTGGACTGCATGATCATGTCCATCGGCACCAGTCCCAACCCCCTGATCCGCTCCACCACCCCCGGTCTGGACACCAACCGCCACGGCTGCATCATCACAAACGGTGACGACGGTCTGACCACCCGGGAGGGCGTCTTCGCCGGCGGCGACGCGGTCACCGGTGCTGCCACCGTCATTCTGGCCATGGGCGCCGGCAAGAATGCCGCCAGGGCCATCGACGAGTATATCCGGAGCAAGAACTGAGCGAATCCCGCCGGGGAGGGAGATGCTCCTTCCGGAGGGATCCGAAGCTCATAACAGAACCGCCCCCGTCTGCCGGCAGATGGGGGCGGTTTGTACAGGGCTTGACAAACCTGATGAAAGCAGGTATAATATAAATAAAGAGGCGCACCGATAGACGGTTCGCTCCCCTAACAGTCAAAGAGATAGACCGCTGGTTGAGAGCTGGGCGGTCTATTTCTTTTTATTATTGTCATTCGTGATCATCCAGGTGACCGAAATCACCGTGGCCAGCAACGTCAGGAAACTGAAAAGTCCATCCCAAGTCACGTAACTCACTGCAAACGCCCCCTCTCTGACCCTGTCGGGTTTCTGGAGGGGAAAAGAAATATGTTGCGCATCCCCTCCGATTGAAAACAAGCGGATGTATGGGGAGCTTACCGCCTACCGTTTTGGGTACGCCTTAAGTATAGTATAGCATGAATTGACAGTTTTTGTCAAAGCCTTTTCTCAGTGTTACTGATTGTGATGTTTCAGGTACAGTAAAACGCACCCGTTTTGAAGGCGGGTGCGCTTCTCTGTTCATAAAGGCAATGTGCGGGGGTCAGGGGTTTATTGACACGCTGACGCCCCCGCATTCCGCCCCGTCCAACCGTAGGGGCGATCATCGATCGCCCGCTGCCTGCCGATATGCTGCCGCTTCCGGTTGGGGTTAAAACATTCCGTCCTTCGCAGCGTAGGGGGCGTGCATCCGGATATGCTGCGCATATCTGACGCCCCTCAGTATCACCTTCCGTCCCCTGGTACCACCTGTCGATACGCTGTACTTTTCCGTTTAACCGCTCCGCTTCTCTCCTTCACTGCTTCCGCATTCCGTCCCGGCAGCGTGGGAGATTTTATTTTGTAGTCGGCTCTGCGGGCTCCGATAAACCCGGAAGGTGCGGCCCTTCCGGGAATTCCCTCTCCATCAAGTTAAAAATAAAAAGTTGAAATTTTCCCTTGACAATCGCACGCCGGGGCGGTATAATACTGTCAAACAGAAAAACCAATCAAAATACTAGGTTAGTGAAGGAATTAGGAGGGCGATGAAATGAGCCATTACTTTCTCCAGCTGGTGCGGAATAATTTCCGGTGCGGACGAATGCCCGGCTCCCGGATCGCCCTGACGGCGGTGCAGTGAAGGCATCCGCCGGGTATTCAGAGATTCGGGAGAATCAGCAAAGTCCGGGCAGGGAGCCCGGGCCCATGGCAGCGGCCATGACATCCATCTGATCAGCATTCGGGCGGCCCGTCCGCCAAAGCATCCGCAGCACGCGGAGCCGACATTTATATATGAAAGAGGAAATGAATATGAGCAGCTATAAATTTGAAACCCTGCAGCTTCACGTTGGCCAGGAGAAGGCCGACCCCGCCACCGACGCCCGCGCGGTGCCCATCTACCAGACTACTTCCTATGTGTTCCATAACTCCGCCCATGCGGCTGCCCGCTTCGGTCTGGCCGATGCCGGCAACATCTACGGCCGTCTCACCAACTCCACCCAGGATGTGCTGGAAAAACGGCTGGCAGCCCTGGAGGGCGGCGTGGCTGCCCTGGCGCTGGCGTCCGGCGCCGCCGCTATCACCTACACCATCGAGGCGCTGGCTCAGGCCGGCGACCACATCGTCGCCCAGAAGACCATCTACGGCGGCAGCTACAACCTGCTGGCCCACACCCTGCCCCAGTTCGGCGTTTCCACGACCTTTGTCAACGCCCACGATCTGGCCGAGGTGGAAGGCGCCATCCAGCCCAATACCAAAGCCATCTATCTGGAAACCCTGGGCAACCCCAACAGCGACATTCCCGACATTGACGCCATCGCCGCCATCGCCCACAAGCATGGCCTGCCGCTGGTCATCGACAACACCTTCGGCACTCCCTACCTGATCCGGCCCATCGAGCACGGCGCCGACATCGTCGTCCACTCCGCCACCAAATTCATCGGCGGCCACGGCACCACCCTGGGCGGCATCATCGTGGACAGCGGCAAGTTCGACTGGAAGCAGAGCGGCAAGTACGCCCCCATCGCCGAGCCCAATCCCAGCTACCACGGCGTCAGCTTTGTGGACGCCGCCGGCCCTGCCGCCTTTGTGACCTACATCCGGGCCATCCTGCTGCGGGATACCGGCGCGACCATCTCCCCCTTCAACGCCTTCCTGCTGCTGCAGGGCGTCGAGACCCTGTCCCTGCGGCTGGACCGCCACGCCGAGAACACCAAAAAGGTGGTCGAATTCCTGGCCAATCATCCGCTGGTGGAGCATGTCAACCATCCCAGCCTGCCCGATCACCCCGACCACACCCTCTATGAGAAGTACTTCCCGAACGGCGGCGCGTCCATCTTCACCTTTGAGATCAAGGGCGGCGTCAAGGAAGCCCATACCTTCATCGACAATCTGGAGATCTTCTCGCTGCTGGCCAACGTGGCCGACGTCAAGAGCCTGGTCATCCACCCCGCCACCACCACCCATTCCCAGCTGACCCCCGAGGAGCTGCTGGATCAGGGCATCAAGCCCAACACCATCCGCCTCTCCATCGGCACCGAGCACATCGACGACATCATCGCCGATCTGGAGAAGGGCTTTGCGGCCGTCTCCCAGCTGGCCTGATCCCCCTTCGGATCCGTTTCAGTAAGCGAAACAACCCCGCTGTCCGGGCGTCCGGGCGGCGGGGTTGACTGGTTTTGAGGGATCGGGGAGCTGTGCGGCGGGCGAAAAGCAATGCGTGCCGAAAAGGATACCTTCTGAATCGGCAAGTGCCGGCTGCAGTGAATCGTGACTTCGCTTTCCGCAAGCGGAAGGCGAGGCCGGGCCATAAACCCTGCGGGGTTTGGACAGACGCGCTTCATATCGATATTGTCAATTTTTGAGCGGCCGAAGGGCGCGGTTTTCCTTCACTCTTCACTTTTCACCCTTCACCATTCACTATTTTCAATGCTCCCCATTGGAGAGGCGGTCGGCGTCGGTGGTGGGGTCGATGTCGTCATAGATGAAGGCGTGGAGCTTTTCGCTGGTGGACTGCAGATCCAGATTCAGGCAGTTCTCGCCGTTTACCATGATGCTGCCGTCGCCGATCAGGTCGGCGTTGGTGGGGAACCGGACATCCTGCAGGGTGGGCTTTTTCAGCATGATGTCCGCCAGCGAGAGAATGTCCCCCAGATCCAGCGAGGTCTCCACCGTGGGGAGGAATTTGCGGGCGAACTCGGGATACTGCAGCGGGTTCATGTCCAGCGCCTTGTCGAAGACCTTGCGCAGCACCTCCCGCTGCCGGGACGTGCGCTCGAAGTCGGCGTTGCCCACATACCGGATCCGGGCGTAGGCCACGGCCTGGGTGCCATTCAGGGTCTGCAGCCCGGCGGACTCGATGTAGTCGGCGGGCAGCCCCGCCACCTCCGACTGCTCCCGGATGCTGTTGTTGGCGTTCTGACGCTCGGCCTCGGAGATGTCGATGTCCACGCCGCCCACCGCGTCGATGATGGCCGCCATCTGCCGGAAGTTGACGGCGGCGTACTCCCGGATGTTCAGATTGAAATTCTGGTTCAGGGTCCTGACCGCCAGCTCGGGGCCGCCGTAGTAGTAGGCCTTGGTGATCTTCTGCTGGCCGTGGTCCTCAATCTCCACCAGACTGTCCCGCATGATGGTGGACAGCTTCAGCTTGCCGGCGGGCTTGTCCACTGACAGAATCATGATGGCGTCGGAGCGGAAGGCGGTGTCCCCTTCCCGCTGATCCACGCCGAACAGCGCGATGTTGACGATGCCGGTGTTGCCCAGATTGCTCTTGACCGTCTCGTCGCTGTGATCCTCGTTGATGCCCAGCTCGGAGGTGTCGGTGGTGAAGTCGGTGACATTGAGCTCCTTCAGAATCGAGCCGCAGTACAGTACCCCCGCCAGCGCCAGCACCGCCAGCACAATCCCCAGCAGACAGCCGCAGCCCCGCTTTTTCCGTTTCTGTCCCCGGGCCGGAGCCGCGCTCTGCCCTTCATACTCCCGTCTTGATGCCATGGTCAGCTTCCTTTCTCCCCTGCGGCCAGCGCCGCTTCTTCTTATAGAATACGCGTCAGAAGGGGGAAAGGTTTCAGCCTTCTCCCCTTTTCGGCAAATTTTTCCGCTTTTTCAGTATAGCACCGTCCACGCCGGGATGCAAGAGTGAAGCGTGCATGGAAGGAAAACCTCCGGCCCGCCCCGGGCATGGGATGCGGAAGCTGTACATGCAGCCGGAGTCCCGCCTTGACTTCCGAACATTTATTTGGTATATTAGTATTGTAAGATACTTTTGTACGAAAGGAAGGGATCCTGATGCAGAAGCGCACGGGAGAAACCAACAGCTTTCTGATTTACGCCGATTATCTGGAATCCTTTGAGCTGATGGAGCCGGTGGACGTCAAGGCGCTGCTGATGACCATGTTCCGGTATGTGAGCGGAGAATGGGAAGCGGGCCGGGAGCTGGCCGGTCAGGCCCGGATGGCCTGGACCTTCATCCGGAGCCAGCTGGATCGGGATAAGGAAAAATACCGCGACCGCTGCCGCCGGAACCGGGAGAACGGCCTCAAGGGCGGACGCCCCAGACTGCAGGAGGAGCCGGAGGCCCTCTCTGCTATGCTGCCTGCCGAAGAAACCCCTGCCGTTTTTTCTGCGGAAACCGAAAAAAACCGAACGGTTTTTAAAAAACCCGATGATGATGCTGCTGCTGAAAAAGGTGCTGCTGCTGAAAAAGAAGCTGAAGCGGACGCTGAAAAAGATGCTGCTGCAGAAAATGATGCCGACGCTGTCAACGCTGACGCTGAGACTGCTGCTGACGCAGAGGATGCGCTGCCCGAGTGGATCGAAGAGGTGGAGCGCTTTCACGATGAGCAGGAGCGCAGATGGAACGCCCCTCTCCGCAGCAGCCTGCCGCCCCGGGCGGCATCCGGAGCGGAAAAAGAAGCTTCTTTACAGAATGAAGCAGCCCCTGCTCAGACTGCTCCCCATGGGAGGGAAGGCGGCATCCTTTCCTCTTCTCCGCAGGGATGCTCTGCCCAAACGGGCTTGAGCAGCAGCCTGCCGCCCCGGGCGGCATCGGCGAACGCAAAAGACTTTTCTTCTCTGCAGTCAGAAAGTGCCGGACAGGAACCCGCCGCACGGCAGACAGGGATGCAGCCCGCACCGGCTATGCAGACAGGTGCGTCCATTTCACAGACAGCTGCACCGGATATGCGGGCAGGTGCATCCTTTATGCAGGCAGGCGTTCCCTTCAAGAAGACACCTGCACCGGTTATGCAGACAGGTGCGCCCAACTCTGCAGCGAACCCCTCCTGCTTCACGCCGCCGTCGCTCCAGCAGGTGGAGGACTACTGCCGCCAGCGGAGCAGCGTCATCGACCCCCAGCGGTTCGTCGACTACTACGAGGCAAACGGCTGGATGCGGGG
>JAQXNQ010000132.1 GCA_029098085.1 Oscillospiraceae bacterium | reverse complement strand
CGGGCGGTCTGGTGAGAATTTTCACTTTTGTCACAGGCTTTTTCTGGACGAAACGGCCTTTTTGTGTTACCATAGAGACATCCGATGAGAAAGGCGGCGAACCAAGTGGAGGCTCTGCGCAGACTGCTGCAAAAATACCGGGAGCTGCTCCTGTATCTGATCTTCGGCGTACTGACCACAGCGGTCAATTATCTGGCCTGGTGGGTACTGGCGCCCTTTTTTGAGACGTCCACCGTGCCGGTGGCGGCGGCGTGGATTCTGTCGGTGCTGTTTGCCTATCTGACCAACCGGAGGTTTGTCTTCAATTCCAGGGTCACCGGCGGGCGGGCGCTTCTGCTGGAGATGGGCTCTTTTTTCGCGGCCCGGGCGCTGTCCGGGGTGCTGGATCTTTGCTTTATGTGGATTTTTGCCGACTGGCTGGGCTTCGACAGCCGGATTGTCAAGCTGCTATCCAACGTTTTTGTGGTGATCTTCAATTATGTGGCCAGCAAGCTGGTGATCTTCCGGAAAAAGGGCCCTTCGGAAACCGGCAGATAAAAGCGAAAACCGGAAAGGATGTCGTATTATGGATGAAAAAAACCTTCTGGAGACAAAGGTCTCCTCAGAGCAGCTGTATGACGGACGGATCGTCAAGCTGTACAGAGATCAGGTGACGCTGCCCGACGGCAGGCCCGCCATGCGGGAGGTCATCCATCATCCCGGCGGCGTGGGCATTTTGCCGCTGCTCAGCGACGGCACCGTCATGGTGGTGCGGCAGTGCCGGTACCCTTACGCGGCGGTGATCACCGAGATTCCCGCCGGCAAGCTGGAATACGGCGAGGATCCGCTGGCCTGCGGAAAGCGGGAGCTGATGGAAGAGGTGGGCGCCGAGGCGGCCAACTGGACCTTCCTTGGAAATATCTATCCCACCCCGGCCTATGACGATGAGATCATCCGGGTTTATCTGGCCACCGGGCTGACCTTTTCGGAGCAGCATCTGGACGAAGGGGAATTCCTTTCGCTGGAGCGGGTGCCCCTGTCCGAGCTGGTGGAGCAGGTCATGGCCGGTGAGATCCGGGACGCCAAGACCCAGATCGCGGTTTTGAAGACCCAGCGGCTGGTGGATGGCGGCCTGTCCTTCTGATGGAGCGGATTCGTCCCTTTTTGTCCCGCCTCGGCATTCCGGACGCCGGGGCGGTCTCCTTTTCCGGCTGCCTGCCTCTGCTGCCCTGCCGGGCGGCGGAGCGCCTTCCCCGGGATGCCCGGACGGTGATCGTCTGCATTTTCCCTTATCTGACAGAGGAGGACGGCCCCCGCAATATCTCCCGCTATGCGGCCGTGCCGGATTATCACCGGGTGGCGGGCGGCCTGCTGCAGCAGGCCTGTGACGCGCTGGAAAAGGAATATCCCTATGCCTTTGTTTCCTTTGCGGACAACTCTCCCATCCGGGAGGTGGACGCGGCGCTGCGTGCGGGGCTGGGCGTGCGGGGGAAAAACGGCTTGCTGATTCACCCGCTGTACGGCTCCTGGGTCTTCCTGGGAGCCATTGTGACCGATATGCCGATAGAAATCCGGGAGCAGGAGAAAAGGGGCTGTACGGGCTGCGGAGCCTGTGTGAGAGCCTGCCCGGCGGGCTGCATCGGGGAGCAGGGGGTGGATGCCGAAAGCTGCCTGTCGGCCATCACCCAGAAAAAGGGAGAGCTGACGCCGGAGGAGCAGGAGCTGGTGCGCCGGGGCGGGCTGCTCTGGGGCTGCGACATCTGTCAGCAGGTCTGTCCCATGAACCGGCAGGCGCGGAAAACGCCTCTGCCGGGCTTTCTGCAGGACCGGAAGGCCTTTCTGCAGCCGGAGGATCTGACCCGGGCGGTGAGGTTTCGCGCCTATGGCTTCCGCGGGCCGGGGCCGCTGCGGCGCAATTATGATCTTCTGTACGGCAAATCCGGAGAAACAACCGGCGGTTGACGGATTCAACTGACAGGACGGATGATTCAACGGCCCCTTGCTGGCCCGGAACGGAAAATCGTGATAGGATATAACAGCCGGGATGACCGGCAGCGGAAGATCGTCCATACCTCTCCGGATGGTGTTCCGCTTTTTCTTGGAATATGGAACTGGACGGCGACAAAAAATGTACAAAAAATGTCCGCTTGATTTTACAAGTTTGTTTGAATTCATCGTTTGTTTACAGATTTCTTTTGACAAGCCGTACTTTTCATGTTACACTAATAAGTATCAATTCAGATTGCCATTCTTTGTTTGGTGAGACGGCTCTACTGAAGGATAATACTATGCCAAAGGGGTAATTCAGCAATGAAAATGCAGGTTCTGTACATCGAGAAAAAGGAAGGCGTTCAGGAAAGCCCTGAAATCATCGCCACCAAGATCGCCCGTGAGTATAAATGCAAGGGTGACAAGATTCCCCCCGCGTATCCCTGCGAGCAGGAAAAGCTGGTCATTCTGTGCTTCGAGACCTATGGCTCTCTGGACAAGCGTCTGATCGCTTTCTGCAAGGACCTGAGCACTTCCAGAGCTTCCAACGTGGCCCTGGTCATGATCAACAAGGATGGCAACAACACCGTTCCCGCCGCTCTGGCTGACATCTTCAAGCAGAATGGCGTCAACGTGGCCGGCGCCTGCGGCATCGCCATCAAGAAGTCCCTGTTCGGCAAGGGCAAGCCCACCGAAGAGGATCTGAAGAAGGCCGTGGAGTTTGCTGACGCCCAGATCAACGCCCTGTTTGACACTGTGGGCTGATTCCATTGAACCCATCGGGCGGCGGAAATGCTCCGCCGCCTTTTGTCTGCAAAAAACCGGACGCCCCCTTTCGGGAGCGTCCGGTTTTTCTGTGGGGTGAAGCGCTTATTCCAGCGTAACCTCTTTGTGAATCTCGGCGGAATCGTAGATGCCCTGCATCAGCTTGGCGGTGATGATGACCGTGTCGATGTGGGAGGGCAGCTTTTCACCGGTGCGGATGCAGCGGAGGAAGCCGTCGATTTCGTTCTGGAACATATCGCGGGTGCGGTATTCGGGAGTCGAGGTCAGCAGAGCGCCGCCCTTGGCAGTGTAGAGGGTGAAGCTCTTGCCGTACTGCAGGCGGATGCCGCCCTTGTCGCCCATGAAGTCGATGTAGGAATCGTTCTCAAAGATGTTCTGGGCCCAGGCGCCGTTGAGGGTGATGACGGGGCCGCTGGTGCGGACCAAGGCGGTGACGGAATCCTCCACGTCAAAGGTGCCGTCGTACTTGGGAGGGCCGGCCCACATGCTGGTGTAGGCGTAGTTCTCCATCTCCACGCCCAGCTTGGAGAAGGTCTCGCCGCTGACGGTCAGGGGAGCGGGATCGCCGCAGCAGTACATGACGATGTCCAGGTAATGGACGCCCCAGTCAATGAGCACGCCGCCGCCGGCGATGGCCTTGGTGGTGAAGGCGCCGCCCAGGCCGGGAATCGACCGGGAAGCCCGGAAGCTGACGTAAACGTGATGAATGGTGCCCAGCTCGCCGGAAGCGATGATGCGCCGGATGGTGTTGACGCCGTCGTTGAAGCGGTTGACCACGCCGATGTTCAGAACCTTGCCGGTTTCATGCTGTACCTTCTGCATCTCCAGCGCCTCCGCGTAGGTGCGGGCGGCGGGCTTTTCGCAGAGGACGTTTTTGCCGGCGCGGAGCGCGTCCATGGTGATCAGGGGATGGACATTGTTGGGGGTGCAGACCGAGATGGCTTCCACTTCCGGATCGGCCAGGGCGTCGTGATAGTCCACGATGGCCGTGCCGCAGCCGTATTTCTCCACCGCGGCCTCAGCCCGCTCGGGGATGATGTCGCAGAAATACTTGATCTCGGCTTCCTCGTTGGCCATATAGGAAGGGATATGAGCGCTGTTGGCGATGGTACCGCAGCCGATGACGGCTACTTTGATTTTGCTCATGATAAAAACCTCCTTGATGCGGATCGCTGTGAATCCTGTTTCGCCAACAGTATAGCACACTTTTTCCGGAAAAGCGAGAGGGAAAGCAGCCGCAGCGGAAAAATTTCCCTTATCTGCCAAAATCCCATATTTTACGGCGGAAGAAAAAGCCGGTCTCAAATTACGGAATGTTGAAAAGTCTGTGGAATTGGTTGAAAACGCCCCTGTGCAGGAGAGACTGAGGTGGAAAATCCGGCGGTTTTTCCCCGTTTTCCCACGAGTTTTACCCGTTGTCTGAAGCTGTGTTAAAAATACGAGCTGTAAAAAGCGGAAAATTCCCGTGAGATTTTGATTTTTCCCTTGCATTCGACTCCGGATTCTGGTACACTAAAAAAGCGTCTACCCGCTGCTTCGGATGGATCGACGGACAGCACGGGACGGCTGCGAAATTTTCTGAAAAAAATGAATTTTGCGGTTGACAAAGTGCAATACCTTATATTATAATTATCTTTGTGGCATTATGAGGTGTCGAGATGAAAATGGATCTGAAACAGCTTTTTGACATTGTCGGGGAAGAACGCGTCATTGACTGCAGCCTCGATTTTTCAGAGGAGAGCGTATACGGTCAGACTCCTTTCAGAGCGCCTGTCCGGGTCACAGGACGGATCGGAAACAGAGCCGGAGTGGTAAGGCTGGTTTTCGGTGTGAAATCCGTGCTGAGTCTGGTCTGCGACCGGTGTCTGGAGCCGTTTGAACGGGAATATGACTGTTCCTTTGAACATGTCCTGGTGAGGGAGCTGAACACCGACAGCGCGGATACGGAGGAATTCGTGGTCTGCGAGGAAGGTGTGCTGGATCTTACCGAGCTGGTCCGGACGGACTTTCTGCTGGAATTGCCTACCAAAGTTCTCTGCAGGGAAGACTGTAAGGGCCTCTGCCCCCAATGCGGCAAGAACCTGAATTTTGACAGCTGTCAATGCAAGACACAGAGCATCGATCCAAGATGGGAAGTCTTAAGTGAGATGTTCTCCTGACACAACCAAGATAAACCAAGGAGGTGCTAATAATGGCAGTACCCAAGAGAAAAGTATCCAAGGCAAGAAGAGACAAGAGACGTTCCGCCGTCTGGAAGCTGGATATGCCTGCTTTTTCCAAGTGCCCCAACTGCGGTGAGCTGAAAGCACCGCACAAGGTCTGTGGAAACTGCGGTTACTACAACGGCGTTGAAGTGATTCGCAAGAACGCCTGATCCTGACCTCTTTTGAATCTATATCAGACCGCCCGATAAGGCTTCCCGCTTTATCGGGCGATTTTTTTGGCGGAAGGAGCATGCAGATGGCTGTTGTCATTGCGGGAGTGGAAAAAGGAAGTCCGGCGGCCCGGGCGGGCATCACGGCGGGGGAGACGCTGCTGACCATCGGCGGCAACGAGATCGTGGATGTGCTGGACTACCGGTTCTATATGATGGAAAGGAATCTGCAGCTGCAGCTGCAGAGCAGGGACGGCTCTCTGCGGGAAGTAAAGATCCGCAAGGGGGAATACGAGGACCTGGGACTGCTGTTTGACAGCTATCTGATGGACAGGCAGCGCTCCTGTCGGAACAAGTGCGTGTTCTGCTTCATCGATCAGATGCCGCCCGGCATGCGGGATACCCTTTATTTCAAGGATGACGATGCCCGCATGAGCTTTCTGTACGGGAATTATATCACCCTGACCAACCTGACTGAGCACGACATCGAGCGCACCATCCGGATGAAAATCTCTCCCATCAACATTTCGGTGCACACCACCAATCCGGAGCTGCGCTGCAAAATGATGAACAACCGCTTTGCCGGGGAAGCGCTCCAGATCATGCGGCGGTTTGCCGATGCGGGCATTGTGCTCAATGCCCAGCTGGTGCTCTGTCCCGGTCTCAACGACGGGGACGAGCTGCGGCGCAGTCTGCGGGATCTGTCGGAGCTGGCACCCGCCCTGCAGACGGTTTCCTGTGTGCCGGTGGGGCTGACCCGGTTCCGGGACGGGCTGTATCCGCTGCGGTCCTATACCGCCGAAGAGGCGGCGGCGACCATCGATCTCATCGACTCCTTCGGGGACGAGCAGCAGCGGCGCACCGGCGAGCGGCTGTTCTATGCGTCGGATGAGTTTTATATTCTGGCTGGACGCCCCATTCCGCCCGCTTCCTTCTATGGCGAGTTCGGGCAGCTGGAAAACGGTGTCGGCATGCTGGCACTGCAGGAGCAGCAGTTCCGGGAAGCGCTGGAGGATTCTGACGGGGACGAGGCGGAGCGCAGTCTGTCCCTGGCCACCGGCTTTGCGGCGGCGCCCTTTTTGCAGGCACTGGTTGACGAAGCGGCCGAAAAATGGCATAATTTAAGATGCAGCATCTATCCCGTGCGGAACGACTTTTT
>JAQXNQ010000131.1 GCA_029098085.1 Oscillospiraceae bacterium | reverse complement strand
CGGTACACGTCGCAGGCGATCAGCAGCGGACGGCAGCTGCGGTTTTCCTTAAAGTACCGGGCCAGCTTGGCCGCATGGGTGGTTTTACCGCTGCCCTGCAGGCCGCACATCAGCACCACGCAAGGGGGCCTAGAGGGGAATTCCAGACGGGCGTTTTCACCGCCCATGAGGGCGGTCAGCTCCTCGTTGACGATCTTGATGACCTGCTGGGCGGGCGTCAGGCTTTCCAGCACATCCTGCCCCACGGCCCGTTCACTGACCACCTTGACAAAATCCTTGACGACCTTGTAGTTGACATCGGCTTCCAGCAGGGCCAGCTTGACCTCCCGCATGGCATCCTTGATGTCCGACTCATTCAGTTTTCCCTTGGAGCGCAGCTTTTTGAAGGCTGCCGAAAGCTTTTCCGAAAGGCTCTCAAAGGCCATCCTGTTCCCTCCCCGTTCCGAGCAAAGCGGCTCAGCCGCCGAAATATTCGTCCACGCAGCCGCTCAGCATCTGCCGGATGGCCGCAGCCCGCCGCTGAATGCCGGTGGAGCGCACCGACCGGTTTTCCTGCTCGATCTCCTGACAGAGCCTGTCCACCGTTTCGATGGTCTCCAGAAGATCGGTGATCTTCCGGGCCAGATGGAGCTTTTCCTCCATCTCCAGCAAAAAGGCCTCTCCCCGCTTGATGTTGTCCCGGACGCCCTGACGGCTGATGCCCTCATGCTCCGCGATCTCGGCAAGGGAAAGATCCTGGTTGTAATAAAGGTCGATGACATCCCGCTGCTTGTCGGTCAGCATGGGGCCGTAATGATCCAGCAGAACCGAGATCTCCAGATTCTTATCCGCCAAAGCAACTCACCTCTCCGCCGCGGCTGTCACGGTGTAAACCCGTTTCCTTTACACCAGAACATTATACCCGAAACAGCCACGGCTGTCAAGCTTTTTCCTTTACAGAAACAGAAATATTTTTCATGGGCAGGGTTCTGTTTTCCGGAAAAGGAAATTCGCATAAAAGCCCTCACAAAAGCAGAAAATAAGACCACAAAACGCCCAAAGTCCGAAAGGAGGCCGCCATGCAGATTCTGCTGCCGGAAGAGAGCGGGAGTGCGCTCGCCCGTTTTCTCCTTCGCAACCTGCCGCCCCGGCTGTTTTTACCGGGAAAGCCCGCTTTCCTTTTTGCGGAAAAGGGCGCCCTGCCGCCAAGGCCCCTCACCGGCGGCATTCTCATCGCCGACGCAGAGGCCCGCCTTTCTCCGGCTCTGAAGGGCATGCTGACCCTGACCTGCGGCCCCTCGCCCAAGGATACCTTCACCTTCTCGGGCAGGGGCGAGGAAGAAGCGGCGGTGGCCCTGATGCGGACCATTCCCCTGCCGGGCGGCACAGCGGAGCCCATGGAGGTGCCCATTTCCTTCCCTGCCGGTACCGGGGATTTTCTTCTGCTGGCAGCCACCGCCGCACTGGTGCTGAGCGATGTCCTGGAGGAAAAGAATCAGCGGGAATTCATCCGCTTTTATGCTCCCTGAAGCAGAAATATGGCGCCTTTCCCCTTCAAAGCCGTGTTTTTCCTTGACAAAAGCGCAAAACTTGATTAAACTGATATCAGGTACTTTTCCAAAGAAAAGAGGGGTTGTCATGGTCAAAATTGAAAATCATCTGGGGACCATTGAGGTCTCCCGTGACTTTTTCACTGCGCTGGTCGGGAATACCGTTTCCGGCTGCTTCGGTGTGGCCGGCATGGCGGATCCCCATCCGCCCAAAGGACTCCGGCGTCTGTTTGCCAAGCCCGATGACTCCCGCGGGGTGGTCATCCGGGTGCAGGAGGACAGCCTGGTGATCGATCTGCATATCGAAGTAACCTACGGCACCAACATCAGCGCAATTGTCAAAAGCATCACTCACAAGGTCTGCTACACCGTGGAGGATATCACCGGGATCCATGTGGCGGCCGTCAACGTTTTTGTGGACGGGCTGAAAAACAGCTGAGCGTCCCCCATATCTGCGGCCGTCAGCCGGCCCGAAGGAGTGCAGTCATTTGATTAACGGAACCCTGCTGCGGGACGCGATTATTTCCGCCGCCCGCACCATTGCCAATCAAAAACAGAAAGTGGACGAGCTCAACGTCTTTCCGGTGCCGGACGGAGACACCGGCACCAATATGTCCATGACCATCGGCGCAGCCGTCCGCGAGCTGGAGCTGCTGCGGGAGCCCGATGCGGCCGAAACCGCCAAGGTCACCGCCTCTGCCCTGCTGCGGGGCGCCAGAGGCAACTCCGGCGTCATCCTTTCCCTGCTGTTCCGGGGCTTCTCAAACGGCCTCAAGGGCAAGACCGAGGCCACCGGCACCGATCTTGCCGATGCCCTGACCCTGGGCGTTGAGGGCGCCTACAAGGCGGTCATGAAGCCCACCGAGGGCACCATCCTGACCGTAGCCAGAGAGGCTGCGGAAAAGGGCCGCGAGGTTGCCCTGACCACCAACGATGCCATCGAGGTCTTCACCGCCATTACCGATCAGGCCCGGGAAACCCTAAACCGCACCCCCGACATGCTGCCCGTGCTGAAAAAGGCCGGTGTGGTGGATGCGGGCGGCATGGGCTTTGTGGTGATCCTGCAGGCCATGCTGGACGTGTTTCGGGGCGGCGAGGTCGTCCGGGACGAAGCAGCTGCTTCCAAAAAGCCCGCCCGTCAGCGCACCGCCGTGGCGGAGGCGGAGGGCGATATTCACTTTGCCTACTGCACCGAATTCATCGTGCTGAAGAAGAAGGACGCCGACGATCCTCTCAAGCTGCGGGCCTTTCTGGAGTCCATCGGCGACTGCGTTGTGGTGGTGGACGATGACGAGATCATCAAGGTGCATGTTCACTCCAACCATCCCGGTCAGGCC
>JAQXNQ010000130.1 GCA_029098085.1 Oscillospiraceae bacterium | reverse complement strand
AGTGGCACGGCTGGGCAGCTATGTGCGGAACGGATAAACGCTGAAGGCATCTAAGCGTGAAGCCGGCCTTAAGATAAGATATCCCACTGAGTCAATCAGGTAAGACCCCTTGAAGACTACAAGGTTGATAGGTTCAAAGTGTAAGCGTCGTGAGGCGTTAAGCTAGTGAATACTAATCGGTCGAGGGCTTGACCATAAGGTTAAGCGGACTTCAAACAGCATCAGGAAGTTCTTTGTTCAATTTTGAGGATCCCGAAGTCCGAGAGGACGAAGGAACCGATAGTCGGTGCTTATGGCGATGAGGGTACACCTGTTCCCATACCGAACACAGAAGTTAAGCTCATCCGCGTTGAAAATACTTGGCTGGAGACGGCCTGGGAAGATAAAGCGGTGCCGACACAGATGAAAGAGACCTTTCGAGGTCTCTTTCGCACATTCCTCTTTAGCTCAGTCGGTAGAGCGTTCGGCTGTTAACCGAAATGTCGTTGGTTCGAGTCCAACAAGGGGAGCCATGAAAAAACCTCTTTTGTCCGTCAGGACAAGAGGGGTTTTCTTGTTATAGTCGAAATATTCACAGATGCGTGATACACTGGGGTTGACAAATCGGAATTTGTTGAGGATTGAGGAGAGATCAGGCATGCAAATCAGTCAGTTCTTTTTAAGCGGAGACATAAAAGGTGCTATTGCATACATGCGCGATCATGAAGAGTTCAGGGACATTCTTCCCGCCTATGTCGCAATATTTGAAGATTGTGAATACCGCACATATGAAATACCGGATGTACTCAACAGGATATTGCTTTTGTATCAGATTTATTTTCGCGATACTTTTTATTGTGGCTTACCGGAGACGGAGGCCGCAGACAAGCTGCTGACAGAGCTGCGGGTGCTTCTGAGTATGCCGGATGCAGAGGAAGAGCTTCTGGCAGAGAGGCTGCAGTCGTTTTTTGAGCAGAGCGGCTACCATGCGCTTTTTGGCAAAACCCAGGGATATTACGGCCCTTACATCTGGCGGGATACCGTTCCGACCGTCTACCGTGTGGAGCTGCCCAGCGGAACGGCGGAATATACGGTCAATATTCTCAGGGGTTTTGTATTTCGCAGCTGGATGGATTATCTGACCTTCGGCAGGTACGGTACGGGGGGCTGGGCTTCGCCCGATGGAACCATCAACTGCATTGAGCAGGCGTATGATTTTGAAAGCGAGCGGTTTCTCGTTTCTCTTCTGAAGCATGAAGCACAGCATACCGTAGATATGAAACAATTCCCGGGAATCACCCCCGCGGAGCTGGAATATCGGGCAAAACTCGTGGAGCTCCACTACTCCAGCGATTTGGAATTGCTGCAAAAGTTTTTATTGGAAGCGGATGAAAACAAAGCGGGCGACGGTCATGCGATCGCTTCAGCCTGGCTCAAAACAGAGTTCGCATATACTGATCAAACGAAGCTTTCGGTCATCCAGGCGCGGGCCCTGGAGCTGCTTCATATACACACAGAAGAAATGGAAGAAAAATACGGCAAACAAAAAGCGGAATCCGCCGAAAGGGAATGAAAATGCGTTTGTTTTGGCAGCGTTCACGCTATCGGGATACGGCTGCTCCGGAGGTTTTGCCGGGGGTGCAGAAAAAATCCTTCGCGCTTCCCTTTCACGGGGGCGAGATCTGGTTTGAGCATCTGGACGGCATATATCAGTACACCGATCTGGTACTTGACAAGCTGCGGAGAGACAGCGGCACCTTTCTCCTGCCGTCATCGCCGGCCTGCGTGGGCGTGGTGCTGGACGAGACGCTGGTCACAGGCGCGCTGGTCGGAGAACTGGCGGATCTGCTCTGCGGCGGCAGGAAGACCTTTCTGCGGGTGTGCTTCATCGGCGCCGACAGAAAAACTGCGCGGCAGCTTCGCTCCGCCCTTCGGGGGCGGAGCCGCTTTGACTTTGCGTTTATCGATGATGTTGAAAAAGCAAAGGAGTGGCTGATACCGGCACAGTCCTCAGCTTTCTGAAAGCAGCGCCCGTACCCGGCTGCCGTCCAGAGCGTTTAACGGCCGGCCGGTCTGCAGGGACAGCTGACAGGCGCAGGCGGCGGCCTCGCCCATGTCCATGCAGGTGGGGATGATACGGACGCTGGCCTGCATCAGAAAGCTGGCGGAGATGCACCGCCCGGCCACGATCAGATTGTCTGCCTGCTCTGCCACCAGGCTGCGGTAGGGAATTTCGTAGTATTCGCCCGGCTCGTAGGCTTTCTGATGGTGCAGCCCCTTTTGTGCCGAGTGGACATCAATGTACCAGTCGCCCTTGACCAGTCCATCCGGGAAACGGGCGCGGTCAAGATAATCCTGCTCGGTGAGGGTGTACAGCCCCTGCAGCCGCCAGCTCTCCCGGATGCCCGGCATGGAGGCCGTCTGCTGCAGATAAGCGCTTTCAAATCCGGGCATATAGCCGCGCAGAAAGGCCGTCAGCCGCCGAATCCGCTTTCGCCCGTCGATCAGCGCCTCCGACCGCGCCGCGGCGCTGGTGTTGACCGGCATCTGCACCAGATGCGGGCAGTTGAAGGCCATACAGCCCGGCTGCCCCGGAAGGGTGAAGGCCTGATAGTAGCGCAGATCATCCGGCTGCAGAACGCCGTCCGCCACGCCCTTTTGAAAAAGAGGCTCCAGCTTGAAATCCCGGCCGCCCACCATGGCGGACTCAAAGAAGGGGCCTTCTGTCAGCGGGGAGAAGGTGTCGCCGATGGAAAGACAGTAGGCCCGATAGGCGTCCACATCGATACCGCCCATGATAAAGCGCAGGCTGCTGATCTGATTGGCGCCGGTTTCGTCGCCGGAAACCGTGGGAACACCGGCAAGACGGGTGAGCACTGCGTCGCCGGTGGCATCGATGAAGCAATCCGCCCGCAGAGCCGCGGGCCCTTCCGCCGTCATGACGATCAGGTGGCGGATATGCCCATCGGTGCAGAGGGCGTCTGTCAGAACCGTGTTGTACAGGATTTGGGCCCCGGCCTCCAGACAAAGGTCTTCCAGCACCTGCCCCAGATCGGCGGGGGCAAACCACAGCACCCGGGAAAGACCGTCCCGAGTTGACCGGCCCAGCTGCCGCAGGCCCTGCTCCACCTGCCGCAGAACCTCCAGATGGGGCACATGGGTGGGCATCATCGGGCAGACCAGCCCGTGAACCGGCGTGCCGCCGAGGGCGTTCGCCTGCTCCACCACCAGTGTGTTCAGGCCCCGCCCGGCCGCTGTGATGGCGGCGGCGCTGCCCGCCGTTCCGCCGCCTGCGACGATGACATCGTAGCTGCCGAGAACCGGAAGCTGTCTGCCGGCGTAAAGAATGGTTTCCTTCATAAAAGTGCCTCCCTTCGCTCTGCTTTGATGATAGCACAGGCAGTCCTTTTGCGCAATACCTGACCGCCTCTTTTCCGGGGGCGGTTTTTCTGTTATACTGAAAGAAACGGGAACGGCATCGAGCATATAATTTTGAGTAATAATACATCGGGATAAAACTGTCTGGAGTGTTGCATAAATGGAACAGGCTGTCATTTTTGATGTATACGGCACGCTGGTTTCCACCGGGACGGGTTCGGTGGACGCCACTGCGGAGATTCTGCGGAAACGGGGCTGCGCCCTGCCGCCGGAGCGGGTATACGCCCGCTGGAAGCAGCTGCACCGCCGCCTGACGGCTGAGACGATGCAAAAGGGCTTTCTGCCTGAGGCGGAGCTCTTCCGGCTGGGTCTTCGGGAGTTGTACGGAATATACGGAATAGAAGGGGAGCCGGATGAGGATGTGCAGATCATGCTCCGCTCCCTTCGGGGGAGAAAGGCCTTTCCCGATGCGGCACCGGCCCTTGCCCATCTGTGCCGCCATTACCGCATTTTTATCGGCTCCAATACCGACACGGCCCCATTGGAGGACAGCCTCATTCAAAATGGCCTCACGGCGGACGGTATTTTTACCTCCGAGAGCCTGCGGTGCTATAAGCCGGATCCGCTTTTTTACAGCCGACTGCTGGAGCGGATCGGTCTTTCGCCGGAGCAGGTGATTTTCGTGGGCGATTCTCTGACGGAGGATGTGGAAGGGCCGCAGCGGGCGGGCATGAGGGCGGTGCTGGTGGATCGGAAGGGGTGTTTCCGGCCCGGTTCGGTGCAGCCCGACCGGATCCTGACCGGGCTGCCCGCTGAAGGATTGCTGTTGTAAAATGAATGGAATCCTTGACAGAAAGATGAGCGGGGATTATAATGGCGTTAAAAAAGGACGCTTTGCACAACCTTGACTTTCAGGAGGAAACCATTATGGCTATTCAGCGCTATGTCGTCAGCAACGACCGTTCGGTGTATGAGTCCTGGCCGGATCTGCTGCTCACCGAAAAGGGCAAACTGATCTGTGTCTTCTGCGAATGCACCCATCACGGAGACCGTTCCTATTCCCGGATCATGTACGCGGAAAGCTTTGACCGGGGACAGACCTGGCAGCCCAAAAAGCCCATGACCGAGGCCATTCGTTCCGAAGGCATCGAGCATTGGGACTGCCCCAGGATGTCCCACCTGAAGGACGGGCGGCTGGCCGTTACCTGCAACCGGGTTGTCATCCGGGACGGCAAGCCCCGGGGCGAGATTTTCCTCTGGTTCGGCGACAGCGAGGGCGAGCACTGGACCGAGCCCTTCAGCACCGGCTTTGAGGGCATCGTGCCCGACCGCCTGCTGGAGACCAGCTCCGGCCGGTGGATCATCTCCTGCCACACCGGCCACATCAACGGTCTGGACAAGCTGCAGCAGCGGCTGTGGTATTCCGACGATCAGGGCAAGACCTGGTCGGAGCCCGTCATGATCGGTTCGGATCCCCGGTACAACCTCTGCGAGGGTTATATCCTCGAGGTGGAGCCGGGCACACTGGTTTGCTTCATGCGGGAAAATTCCTCCGAGGGCTACGAGTGCATCGTCTCCAAGTCCCTGGACGACGGCCTGACCTGGAGCCCCCTGTATACCATCCCTCTTGCCTGCTGCCACCGTCCCACCGCCGGCATTCTGGACACCGGCGAGATCATGATCACCTACCGCTACCGGCAGGGCGCCAAGAAGGGCTGGCTGGGCTACTGGACCCAGAACACCTTCCTGGCCGTCACCGACAAGGAAACCGTCCTCACCGGCGACAAGGAAAAGCAGTGGGTTCGGATCATGCCGCTGGACTACGACACCAGCCCCGAGTCCGACCTGGGCTACACCGGCTGGGTGCAGTTTGACGATGGCCTGATTTATGTGGTGGACTACATCAAGAATCAGGAAGAGAAGTGCTACATCATCGGCGACGCTCTGACCCGCGCCGATATCGGCGGCATCTGAGGAATCGGCCATGGAACCGGTTTTTGTCAGCCGCTTTGAAGTGACCCTGGACCGGTACCGGGACTGGGCGCGGCATCCGGTGGGCAGAACCGCCGTCAAAAACCGGCGGCGGTCGCTGGTGCTGCGGTGGATCATCGTGCTGGGCGGTCTGCTGATCCTGACGCTGGGGCTGCTGTGGCGGGATGTTTACGAGATCCTTCTGGGCTGCTTCTTTGCGGTATGGGGCGTGCTGCGGCTTTCGGTGCTGCAGGAGCGGGCGCTGAGAAAGCAGTACCGGATGCTGAAGGAGGCCCGGAAGCAGGATCGGTGGATCCGCACCACCACCTTCTCCGACCGGATTGTCACCGAAGAGGGCAACACCCGCACCGAGCACGCCTATGGGGACATCCGCCGGGTGACCGAGCAGAACGGCTGCTGCTTTCTGTGGGTCAGCGAGGATTTTGTGCTGCGGATTCCACTCTGCAGCTTTGTGCAGGGAGACGGGGCGGCGTTTCTGCCCTTCATCCGGCAGGCGGTGCAGCAGAGCTGAAGCAGATAAGCAGAAGCGGGGGCCGGAGCGCTCCCGCTTTTTGTCTGGATTTTTGAAGCGGGACGGGGAAATCTTGCGTTTAGATATTGCGGGAAAAATAAAAAAAGGCTATAATGAAAGAGTACCTCTTTGTATTTTTCAGCCGGGTATGGAGGAAAGCTATGATAGAAGATATTTTTGCGAACCTGGCCAGGGATATCAACGATTCCGTACAGAAGGTCCTCAGCTCGCAGGAGTTTTCCGACCTGAAAAAAACCGTCCGGAGCTCCTTTTCGGAATATGAGCACAAAGCGCCGGAGGATACTTTTTCACAGCAGCAGGCCCGCCAGCAGGAGGAAGCCCGCCGCCGTCAGGAGGAGTACCGCCGTCAGCAGCAGGCCCGTCAGCAGGAAATGGCCCGTCAGCAGGCGGAGTACCGCCGTCAGCAGCAGGAACGCCAGCAGGAGCGGCTGCGTCAGCAGGAAGCCTACCGGCAGCGCCAGGCCCGCGGCTGGACCTATTCCGACGGCCGTCAGCAGACCGCGCAGCCTGCCCCGGCCCCCAAGCCTGCCGTGCAGAAAAGTGAGCAGCTGGTGCCCATCAAAAGCGGCGGCGCCATTTTCACCTCAATTCTGGGCGGTACGGGAACGGCCCTCTTCGGCGTCGGCGCCCTGTCCAGTCTGGTTCGCTTTTTCTCGGGCTTCAGCATCGGCAACATTGTGGCAACCTCGATCTACAGCGCTCTGATGGTGGGGTCTCTGGTGCTGATGCTCACCGGCGTGAGCAAAACCAAACGGGCGGACCGCTTCCGCAAATACCGCACCCTGCTGCGGGGCCGGGATTTCTGCCGCATTGCCGACCTTTCCTCCGCTGCCGGCGTGTCGGAAAAGCGGACGGTCCGGGATCTGGAGCGGATGGTGGAGCAGCGGCTGCTGCCGGAGGGGTATTTCGACGAGAAGAACACCTGCATCATCCTCAGCAAGGACACCTACCAGCAGTACCTGACCACCCGGGAAAACGCTCGCCGTCAGCAGCTGGAGCAGGAAAGTGATCCCCGCAAGGCGGCGCTGGCTGAAGCCCAGGCCGAGGGCAGCCGGTATATCTGGCGGATCCGGGAGATCAACGCCGATCTGCCGGAGGAGGAGATTTCCCGGCAGCTGGATCAGCTGGCGGAGATCTGCCAGAAGATCTTCAGCTATGTGGAGCAGCACCCCGAAAAGCTGCCGGACATCCGGAAATTCATGTCCTATTATCTTCCCACCACTCTCAAGCTCCTGGAGGCCTACCGGGATCTGGAGCAGAAGGACATCCGCACGGCTGAGGCTGTGAGCACCCGGGCGGAGATCAAAAACGCCCTGAACAACATTCTGCTGGCCTTTGACAATCTGTACGCCGATCTGATGAAGGACGATCTGATGGATCTGTCGGCGGACATTTCGGTGCTGGAAACCATGCTGACCCAGGAGGGCCTCATGGGTGAAGACGGTACGCCTTTTTCCAGCGCCGCCCCGGCGGAGCCGGAAGCCGATGACGGAGAGGACGCTCCGCCGTCTGAACCGGAAAGCCCGCTGCATCTGTAAATGACCTTTAAGGAGGAAATAACCGTGGCTGATCTTGAAAACCTGCAGACCCCCACCCCTTCCCTGACGCTGGATCCCTTCGCCGAAGCGGCCCCCGCGCCTGCGCCGGCCCCTGCTGCCGCTGTGGCAGAAAAGCCCGCCGCCCCTGAGATCGTTCTGAGCGAAGCGGAGGAGCGGATGGTGCAGGAGTTTATTCCCAAAATCGAGATCCGGGATTCCAATCTGGTGACCCAGTACGGCTCCGGTGCCCAGAAGAAGATCGCCGATTTTTCCGAAAGCATGCTGAGCAGCGTGCGCACCAAGGATCTGGGCGAGGTCGGCGAGATGCTGGCCGGTGTGGTCACCGAGCTGAAGAGCTTTGACGTGGAAGAGGAAAAGGGCCTGTTCGGCTTCTTCAAAAAGAGCGCCAACCGCATGACCGCCATGAGGGCCAAGTACGACCGGGCGGAGGCTAATGTGGATAAAATCTGCACCACGCTGGAGGGGCATCAGGTCACCCTGATGAAGGATATCGCCCTGCTGGATAAGATGTACGACCTGAATGTGGCCTACTACAAAGAGCTGTGCATGTATATCATCGCCGGCAAGCGCAAGCTGCAGATGGTGCGGGAGCAGGAGCTGGCGGCTCTGACGGCCAGAGCCCAGCAGACCGGTCAGCCGGAGGACGCTCAGGCGGCCAACGACCTGGCGAACCTCTGCGGACGATTTGAGAAGAAGCTCCACGATCTGGAGCTGACCCGGATGATCTCCATCCAGATGGCGCCTCAGATCCGCCTGATTCAGAACAACGACACCCTGATGGTGGATAAGATTCAGTCGACGCTGGTCAATACCATTCCCCTGTGGAAGAGCCAGATGGTGCTGGCGCTGGGCGTGGAGCATTCCCAGCAGGCGGCCGCTGCCCAGCGGCAGGTCACCGATCTGACCAATGATCTGCTGAAGAAGAACGCCGAGACCCTGAAGATGGCCACCATCGAAACCGCCCGGGAATCGGAGCGGGGCATCGTGGACATCGAGACCCTGCGGCAGACCAACGAGAGCCTGATCTCCACCCTGGACGAGGTGATGCGGATCCAGGAGGAGGGTCACCAGAAGCGGATGGAGGCCGAAGCCGAGCTGGTTCGTCTGGAGGGCGACCTGAAGCAGAAGCTGCTGAGTATCAGAAAATAACAGGCTGTGCCGCCGGAGCTGTTTTCCGGCGGCATTTTCATAAGCTGACGAAGGGAGACGCCTATGTTTGAATGGTTCGATGCCTATGCCCGGAGCAAACCGGGCGTGACCTCCTATTTTAAGGAGGGGTGGAACTGGCAGCGATACTTCGTGGGGGACAAGCTCTTCGCCGATGTGGGCAAGACCGGCGAGGACGGAGAGATCTGCTTTGTGACCCTGCGCTGCACCGAGGAGGAAATCAGCCTCATGCGGCAGAGCTACCGGGCCGCTGCCCCGGGCTTTTACACCGATAAAAAGCGGAACCTGACCATCTGGACCGACCCGGACAGGGTACCGGAGCGGGATCGCACCCCCGGCGCTGCCGAGGACTTTCCGCCGGAGGAGACGGTCCGTTTCCTGACGGATAAGGCCTACGCCGCCGCTTTTTCCAAACTGACCAAAACCAGACAGCGTGAAATCGGCGGGGAAACCGCCCAGAAGAAAGGAGCAGACTGATATGCTGGCAAAATCCGTGTTTACCTGTGGGGGGAAGCCCTTTTTCCCCATCGGCGCGCAGGCGCACAATTCGTCCGGTTATTCTCTGGAGGAGCTGGAGGATCTCTGGAAGGCCTGCAGCCTGATGGGCGTCAATTCCTGCGCCATTGCCGTCAGCTGGGAGCGGTTTGAATCTGAAGAAGGCCGCTTTGACACCGATTTGGTGCAGAACATCATCGCCGCCTGCCGGGAGCGGGAGCTGAAGCTGATGCTGCTCTGGTTCGGCACCTGGAAAAACGGCCATATGAAATACGTTCCCCAGTGGGTCAAGGCCGACCGGCAGCGGTTCCCCCGGGTCAGAACCCACGACGGCTACGAGATCGGCAACCTGTCCTCCTTCAGCCGCAATACGCTGGAAGCGGACAAAAAAGCCTTCTGCAAACTGATGGAGATCATCCGGGATTGCGATCCCGGGATGGAGACGGTGCTGGCGGTGCAGATCGAAAACGAACTGGGCATCGTGGGCCGGGCCATCCGGGATTTTGGAGAAGAAGCCCAGCGGCAGTTTGATGCGGAGGTGCCCCAGCCGGTGCTGGAGCGGCTTCACACAGCCGATCCGGCGGAATACGCGGTGCAGGCGTGGAAGAGCTGCGGCGCCAAAGAAAGCGGCAGCTGGAAGGAGCTGTTCGGCCGGTACGGCGATGAAGCGCTGCAGGCCTACAGCATGACCTGCTTTGTGGAGGAGCTGGCCCGGGCCGGCAAGGAGATCCACCCGCTGCCCTTTTATGTCAACGTCTGGCTGGATCAGCAGGGCATGGACATCGCCGGCCTTAATTATCCTTCCGGCGGGCCGGTGTCCAAGAATCTGTTCTTCTGGAAGGGCTTCGCGCCCCATCTGGACATGATCTGTCCCGATGTGTATCAGCCTACCCGCAGCGCCTATGAAAATACGGTTCGGATTTATTCCAGAGAAGATAATCCTTTGTATATCCCGGAGACCGGCTGCGGCATGGCCACCTCGCTGCATCTGTTTGGTGCCATCGCCCGGCAGGGGCTCACCGGCATCCACTTTTTCGGCGCAGAGAATGTGGTCGGGCCGGATGGCCGTCTGGCGGAGCAGGCGCTGCCCATGAAGGAGAACTTCCAGAGCCTGTCGGCGGTCTGGCCGCTGCTGGTGAAGGAGCGGGACAGCGGCCGCATTCAGGCGGTGGAGCAGGAGGAGTTTGCCGATGAGCAGCGGCTCTTCTTTGACGGCGTCCGGGGACTGGCCCGGTTCGGCGCCTTCCCCCGGGGCGGCGACTACCGTCATGCGGAGGAGAGCCGCCGCTCCCAGCGGGGCCGGGGACTGGTGATTCAGACCGGTGAGCGGGAATTTGTTCTCTGCGGCGCGGGCTTCTCCATGGCTTTCCGGGACAATCCGCCCCTGACCTGTCCCAAAGTGCCCCAGCAGGACGATCAGCGGGAGTATTTCATGGACTATCTGACGGTGGAGGAAGGGTATTTCGATGAGGACTGCGTCTGGCACTGTGTCCGCATTCGCAACGGCGACGAGACCGACTTTGGCGTCTTCGTTTACCCGGACAACGGCGCGGTGCGGGTCGTGCTGGACTGCGCACCGTAAAAATGGTGATGCTTGGAGAGGAGGCGGCAGCATGCGCCTGAAGCTGATCCGGCCTGAGCCCGCCTACGGGGAGCAGGTCATGGCGTACAAAGCGGCGATGCTGGCTCACGGCGACAGCCTGGACGGCTGCGCAGGGCTGGAAGATGTGAGCAGCTATGTGGAGTGGGCCGATTTTGAAAGCCGCCTGAAGCGCAGGTATGGGGACGGCTATGTGCCGTCGGAGGTGTTTCTGGCCGTTCGGATTGCCGATGACAAGCTGGTGGGCATCATGGATTTCCGGCACCCCCTTTCGGATTTTCTGCTTCGCTACGGTGGCCATATCGGCTACAGCGTCCTGCCCTCCGAGCGGGGGCAGGGCTACGCTGCCGAGATGCTGGGGCTGCTGCTGCCCATCTGCCGCGAGCTGGGGGAGAAGCGGGTGCTGCTCACCTGCGACAAGGGCAACCTCGCCTCAGCCCGGACGATTCTGGTGAGCGGTGGCGTGCTGGAGAATGAGGTGCCGGATGAGCCGGGGCTGGGCCGTTCCGGTATCATTCAGCGGTACTGGATTGATCTGTGAAAATGGAGCGATCGGTGCAAAATCCCGATTCCACCTTTGACAAACAGGCCATAATCCTCTATAATGAGAGCATAAGGATTACGGAACGAGGGTTGTTATGAAACGATTGCTTTCGCTGCTGGCGGCGGTTATGATGACAGCCGGTCTGCTCTGCTCCTGCGGGCAGCCCGAAGTCAATATGGATACCTATCATTACGACGGATACATGAATGTGCAGTGGGGGTCTGCTCCCGAGCGGGTCATTTACCAGCTGGGCATCTCCAAGCGGCAGATCGACCGGATGGAGCAGAGCCGTCTGGAGGGCCTGCCGGAGGGCACCTTCGGCTATGAAATCACCCGTACCACGATGCTTTTCGGGCTGTATGCGGAAGCGGAACTGTATTTCGCCAAAAGTCTGTACGGCATGGAGCAATATACTGGTATTTACGGCATGAAGATCACCTTTGATGAGGTACCGGAATACTACACCAGGCCGGCCGGAACGGCGGCGGACGACGATTCCTGGTACCGGCTGGATCCCCAGCAGGTCGTGGACGAGTACGACAAGGTGGGGCTGTACAATCGGAATAAGGAATACGGCACCTGGGAGGATGAGCACGGCAGCTGGAAAACCGTCAGCTGGTCCTGCGACGCCACCCTGACCGATCTGCCTGAGGCGGCAGACACCGATGCCATCAACGCTGCCGTCGAGGCGGTGCGGGCGGCACTGGGCGATGAAGCCGCCGAAGCGCTGAAGACCGCGCCGCTCAGCAGATTCACCCTCTATTATGACAACGATCAGGACGAGAACCCCTATATGTACTTTGACGGGTTCCCGGCGTCGATTCTGTACAACGTCAGTGAATGAAAGAACTCCTCCCCGGAAAATGGGGAGGAGTTTTTACGTTCCGGATATTCTTCAGGAACCGGTGGATTTGTAGTGACGCAGACCCAGCTTCCACAGCAGCCAGCTGGGGATCAGAAAGAGAATCGACAGGGTGGGAGCCAGGGCACAGAGCAGGTTTTCGTTCATGCCCAGGATCCAGGTCAGGGGCCAGTACTGGAAGCAGGCCAACGGAATCACGAAGGTCAGCAGCGTCAACACCGGCTTGCCGTAGATCGAAAAGGGGTATTTGCCGTGATCCCGGGCGCCGTCGGTGAAGATGTTCATGAACTCCAGCCCGTCCAGTGTGAAGAAGGTCAGGGCCGCATAGATCAGAAACAGGCCGCCGAACATCAGGGTTCCGCCCA
>JAQXNQ010000129.1 GCA_029098085.1 Oscillospiraceae bacterium | reverse complement strand
GGCCGCTACCCCCGAGGTGGTGGAGGGCATTATCCGGCTGTATGACTTTACCTGCACCGAGATCTACAACACCCTGATCTCCAGCGGCATCGAGGGCACCGACTTTGTCGAAGAGCCCGATCCTAACAACGAGGGCCGGGTCCGCACTGTGCTGGTGGATGAAGTGAAGGCCATGACCCCCGCCGACCGCTATGCGGCCAGAAGAGGCGGCTGCAGCAGCTTCATTATTGGCATCGCCAACGTACAGGGCAGCAACGTGAAGCTGAAGGGCATCTCCGCTGAAGAACGGCTGGCTACGATGGGTACCGAAAAACAGCAGCGCGCTCTGGAAAACCGCTGGTCTCAGATGACCATCCGGCCTTATGTGGTCAGCCCCTTCTCCAGCAGTACCTACGCGGTTGCCACCGAAGAGGAGCAGGAAATTCTCACCACTTACACCACTGCTCTGCAGTCCTACTCCGACGAGCTGTGCATGAATCTGATTCTGGGCAACGTGCCGATGGATCAGTTCGACGCTGAGGTGGAAAAGCTCAATCAGATGGGTCTGTCCGAACTGGTTCGGGTCAACAACGACCGGTATCAGCGGTATAAGAACAACTGATGCGCCTGCTCATGTAAGATTCCTTCTCCCTGTGCCGGGGGCCGGGCGTTTGTCCGGTTCCCCGGCATTTTTTTCTGGATTTTCTGCCGGAATTATGCTATGATACAGATAAAAACGACAACCCGGCAGCTGAAAGGAGCGGTTACTGTGAAATACGATGTACTGGTGGCGGGCGGCGGCTTTGCGGGAGCGGCTGCCGCCATTGCGGCGGCCCGGGGTGGCGCGAAGGTGCTGCTGGTGGAGAAGAGCGGCTTT
This sequence comes from Oscillospiraceae bacterium, assembly GCA_029098085.1. GTDB lineage: Bacteria > Bacillota > Clostridia > Oscillospirales > Ruminococcaceae > Faecivivens. Next base: position 14,111 of record JAQXNQ010000129.1, on the reverse strand, counting down.
CTGGGAGGGGCGGCAGGCAACTGCTATGTGAATCCCTTCATGGGTTACACCACCCGGCTGGAGGGGAAGACCCTGCAGCTGGCCGACGGGCTGTTTTCCGAGATTCTCCGGCGGCTGGATGAGAAGGGCGGCCTGCACCGGAACCGCCACACCTTCAGCGGCGAGATGCTCAAGCTGGTGCTGGACGAGATGACCGAGCAAAGCGGCGTGCAGGTGTTGTTTCACACCCAGCTCACCGGCGTTCGGCGGGAGGGACGCCGGATTCTGTCGGTGACCGCCGCCGGAAAGGGCGGGGAGATGACCTTCTCCGCCGACTGCTTCATCGACGCCACCGGAGACGGAGACCTGGCGGCCCTGGCGGGCTGCAGCTTCCGGGTGGGGCGGGAGCAGGACGGCCTCTGCCAGCCCATGACCCTCTGCTTCTGGATCGCGGGGGTGGAGATGGAGAAGGTGATCCAAAACGGCGGAGCCATCAATGAGCTGTACCGGAAGGCCCGGGAGGAGGGCCGGATCCGGAATCCCCGGGAGGATGTGCTGAGCTTTCTCCACATGGCGGACGGCGTTCTCCACCTGAATTCCACCCGGGTGGTGAAAAAGTCCCCCTTGAACGCCTTCGATCTGTCCGAGGCCGAGCGGGAGGGGAGAAAGCAGATGTACGAGCTGTACACCTTCCTGAAGGACAACTGCGAGGGGTTTGAGCACAGCGTGCTGCTGTCCTCGGCGCCGGAGATCGGCGTTCGGGAGAGCCGGATGATCGACGGGCTGTACACCCTCACCGCCGGCGACCTGATGGACTGCGTCAAATTTGACGATGCCGTCGCCGCCTGCAACTACGACATCGATATCCACAACCCCGAGGGCAGCGGCACCAGCCACTACTATTTCGCCGACGGCAGCTGGTACACCATTCCGTACCGCTGCCTGATTCCCCGGGAAACCGACAATCTGCTGACGGCGGGACGCTGCATTTCTGGCAGCCATGAGGCCCAGGCCTCCTTCCGGATCATGCCCACCTGCTGCTGCACCGGCGAGGCGGCGGGCACTGCGGCTGCTGTATCCCTTCGGTTGGGAACCTCCTTCCCGGAGACCGACGTGAGGGAGATTCAGGCGGTGCTGCGGAAAAACGGCGCATTCATCGGCATATGAAAGCAGCGGCATGGCCATCCGGTCATGCCGCTGTTTGGCTTTCGGTGCATCATGAAGAAAGGGAATTCAGTCGTCATAGTCATCAAAGGCATGAGGACCAATGGCTTCTATGCGGTCTCGAAGTTCCTCGCTCAGGCTGTCGCAGTATACAAACGCCCCATATGCAATAGAGGTCAGGCTCTCCGGGATGGTGATGCTTTTCAGGCTGTCGCAGCCTTCAAACGCGTATTCTCCGATGAAGGTCACGCCCTCCGGGAGGGTGATGCTTTTCAGACTGCTGCATCCGGAAAACGTAACATCGTTAATGGTGGTCACACCGTTTGGAATGGTAATACTTTTCAGGCTTCGGCAGTTGTAAAACGCACCTGCTCCAATGGCAGTCACGCCCTCCGGGATGGTGATGCTTTTCAGGTTTTCGCGGTCGGAAAATACCTCTGCTCCAATGGAGGTCACGCCGTCCGGAATGACCATATTTTCATCGGAACCCAAATAACCGAACAGGATACCGCGGATGATGATCCAACCGTCCTCGTCGGCCAGTCCGCTGCAGCCCTGAAATGCCTTGTCTGCAATATCGGTTACACTGTCCGGGATGGTGATGCTGCTCAGGCTGGTGCAGCCCTCAAACGCAGCATATCCAATGGAAGTCACGCCCTTTGGAATGGTGATGCTTTCCAATCCAGTGCAGCCCTTAAACGTATAGTGTTTAATGGAGGTTACGTCCTTCGGGATGGTGATGCTCTTCAATCCGGTGCATCCGAAAAACGCACCGCCTCTAATGGAAGTCACGCTGTCCGGAATGGTGATGCTGGTCAGGCTGGTGCATCCGAAAAACGTACCGCATCTAATGGAAGTCACGCTGCCCGGGATGGTGATGCCGGTCAGACCTCCGCAGCCGGAAAACACATAGTTTCCAATGGCGGTCACGCCCTCCGGGATGGTGATGCTGCTCAGGCTGGTGCAGCCCTCAAACGCATGGTCTCCAATGGAGGTCACGCCCTCCGGAATGGTGATGCTTTCCAATCCAGTGCAGCCCTTAAACGTATGGCTTTCAATGAAGGTCACGCCGTCCGGGATGGTGATGCTCGCCAATCCGGTGCATCTGGAAAACGCACCTCTTCCTATGGAAATCACGCCCTTCGGAATGGTGATGCTTTCCAATCCGGTGCAGCCGGAAAACGCATTTCCTCCAATGGAGGTTATGCTGTCCGGAATGGTGATGCTGCTCAGGCTGGTGCAGCTGGAAAACGCACAGACTCCAATGAAAGTCACGCTGTCCGGGACGGTGATGCTGGTCAGGCTGCTGCAGCCGGAAAACGCATTTTCTCCAATGAAGGTCACGCCGTTCGGGATGGTGATGCTTTTCAGACTGGTGCAGTTCTTAAACGCAGCATATCCAATGTAGGTCAAGCTGTCCGGGATGGTGATGCTGGTCAGGCTGGTGCAGCCCGCAAACGCACGTTTTCCAATGGAGGTTATGCTGTCCGGAATGGCGATGCTTTTCAGGCTGGTGCATCCGGAAAACGCATATCTTCCAATAGAAGTCACGCTGTCCAGGATGGTAATGCTTTCCAAACCGGTGCAGCCTTCAAACGGATGGTTTTCGATGGAGGTTACGCTGCCCGGGATGGTGATGCTGCTCAGGCTGGTGCAGCCCTCAAACGCATTTTCTCCAATGGAGGTCACGCCCTCCGGGATCACAACCGCTCCTCCGCTGCCGGTGTATTTGGTCAAACGATGCTCTGTGATGATAAAATCCGCATCACAGCTTGCTTTCGGCTGCTTTTGAACATCTTTGTTCCTGCTGACAGAATCACGTTCGTCCTTCATTTTTAGCTCTCCAGTTCCAGTATACTGATAATAACAGTATAGCAGAATAAATTCGCAGAGTAAACAGACTCTTTTGCGGTATATGGATTTTACGGCAGAAAAAGTCCGCTGCAGGGGAAAGCGGCAAAGGAATTCAGTCAAAGGTGTCGGGGTTTACGGGAGATCAACCACCGGTCAGGTCGTTGCGGCAATGGAACACATGACTGTAGGACACGCTCTTCGGGAGAGTGATGCTGGTCAGACTGACGCAGTCCAGAAACGCTTCGCACCCAATATAGGTCACGCTCTCCGGGATGGTGATACTTTTCAGGCTTCGGCAGTCGAAAAACGCGCCTGCTCCAATGGAGGTTACGCCTTCCGGGATGGTGACGCTGGTCAGGCTTTCGCGTCCTTTAAACGCATGGCTTCCAATGGCAGTCACGCCCGTCGGAATCACAATGTCCTTGTCACAGCCGCTGTATTTGGTCAAACAATTATTTTCGATGAGGAAATCACTTGTGATGCTCATTTTCAATCTTCTGGTTTCAATCTTATGATGATGACAACAGAATAACAGAGAAATATCGCAGGGCAAATAGAAAAAATTCGTTTTCTGCGGCATGAAACCGAATGAAACTTGATAAAAGAGGACTTTTGGTTATATGTGCAGGGCCTGTGCGAAGGTTTCCGGGGGTTACGGTTTTTCGCTGACGGAAAGGGCGGCTCCTTTGGGCAGAATCATCCGGATGGCTTTGGGCAGCACCTCCACCTGCAGCTCGGTGAAGGGGTAGACCTCGCCGTCCACACAGACATGGCTTCCGCCAGGGGCGGAGAAGGTCAGGGAGGAGCAGCTGCTCCGGAAGAAAATCTGCTTCGCCAGCGGGTGCTCCAGATAAGCGCCGGTGCGGTAGGGCCCCAGCAGGGACAGAAACCGGAGCCGTCCCACCTTTCGCACCGCCGTCAGCTCCAGCCTTCCGTCGTCGGGACGGGCCAGAGGAGCAGCCCGGAAGCCGCCGCCGCAGAACTGGCCGTTGGCGGCGGTACAGAGCAGGAACCGGCCGCTCTCCTCCCGGCCGTCGGGCAACCGGATGGTCAGGGGCTGTCCCATTTTCCGGAAGAGAGTCACCAGAACCCCCAGCAGATATTGCAGCTTGCCGCTCAGCAGCGGGATGGAGCGGTGGGTGTTCACCCAGTTGACCACCTCGCAGTCAAAGCCGATGTTGAGCATGTTGACGGCGAAATGCCCGCCCGCCCGGATCAGGTCGATGCCGACCAGCTCGCCCTCCAGCTGGCGGTCCAGATCCAGAAAGGCTTCCTGTTCGGAAAAGGTGGGGACAAAATCATTGCCGCTTCCTGCGGGAAAAACCCCCAGTGCGGATTCGGGAAAGTCCCGGATACCGTCCGCCGCCTCGTGGAGGGTGCCGTCGCCGCCGCAGGCGTAGAACCGCGCAGGCCCCTCCGTCGCCCGCTGCCGGACAAAGGAAGCGGCGTCTCCAGGAGCTTTGGTGCGGTAAATCTCCCAGCGAAGATCGGTTTTTTGCTCCAGCTGCCGCCGCAGCCTTTCCTCCAGCTGCAGGGCGGCTCCCTTGCCGGAGATGGGGTTGATAATGAAAATATGCCGCATGGTCATCCTGCTTTCTGCCCGTGGGCTGTGTATTCATGTCAGCGTTGTGCTTGGCGTCGTCCGGCGGTGCAGGCCTTGTTTCAGGAGGGTTCGTCGGTTCCCTTTTTGGCCTTGGGGGGACGTTCCCCCAAGGCATGGGATTTGCCGTTATCTCTGAAGGAGCGGCGGTAGGCGCCGGGGGTGGTGTTGGTCAGCAGACGAAAGGCGTTGGAAAAGCGTGGGGAGCTGTCATAGCCGGTGAGGTGAGCCACCTCGACCAGAGGGAGATCCGTCTCGCGCAGCAGCCGCATGGCCTCGTGGATCCGGATCTGGCTATGGTATTCCCGCAGGGAGAGGCCGGTCTGATTCTTGAACAGGGCCGCCAGATAGTTGGGATTGAGGCCGCTGACCCGGCCCAGTTCGGCGCGGGAGAAGGGGTCGGCCAGATGCTGCTCCATATAGGCCATGGCGGCCTCCACCGGCTCCGCGTAGCGCTGCGGGGAGGGGAACAGCTCCGCATGGGGCAGCAGCACGCCCTGGGCGTAGGCCATCATCTCCCGGGCGCTGTGGATGGAGGCCCGGGCCAGCTGACGGGCCGGAACGCTCTCCAGCACCTCCCGGGGATCCCGTCCCAGATGGCAGAGGGCCTTGCCGATGATCTCCTCCAGATCCGCCCGCATGACCGTAAGCAGATGGGTGCCGGCCTTTTTCCGACGCTCGTAGCTGCCGATCACGCTGTCCAGCTCGCCGAGGAAGGCGTCAATCCCCCGGCTGGTCAGCAGACCGCCCAGCCGCCGCTGGAACTCGCCGCTGCAGTAGCCGCTGTCCCGCAGATGGTAGGCCTTGGTGGACCAGACCCAGCTTTCGTCCTCCTCCACATCCAGGGAGACCCGGACGATCTGATCCATGGCCGAGACGATGAAGGGCAGGGGACTGTTGGCGAAAAAGCAGCAGCCGATCCGGCAGTGGATGTTTTCCTCACAGAAGGCGGCGAACCGGCGGCAGCCCTCCTCCACCAGCGCATCCTCCACCCGGGCGGCCTGCCGCAGCACCACCCGGTACACGCCCCGGTCCTCGGCGGCGATTTCCTCCAGTATCAGCGGCCAGCGGGCGATGTAGGCGCCCAGGGCATACTGGAAGCGGTGCTCCAGCAGGACGCGTTCGGCGGTATGGGTGCGGGTGGGACGCCAGACCCGGATCCGCAGAATCGTGAATCGCTCGTCCGGATCTCTGAGGATGCCGCGGCGGTCCGCTTCCAGGCGGATCAGCTCCGGCTCCCGCAGACCCAGAGGCAGCAGGAACCGGTCCCAGAAGCTGCCCCGGGGGACAGCCCAGGGATCCGGCGGCGGAACCTCGGGAATGCCTCGCCGGCAGGCCTCATCGGCAATCTCCCGGAAGGCTTCCTCCGGCCTGGGCCGGTCCAGGGAGAGATTCAGGCAGCCCCCGGGCAGTGTGAATCCGTCGGGGGGGCCGTCCAGACAGGCGATGACCATGTCGGTTCCATGTTCCCGGCAGAGCCAGTCCAGCAGCTCCGCCGCGCAGGGCAGGGACGCGTCCACGGCGGCTGCTTCGGCCGGTCCGGTCGCCAGCACGCCCTGAGCCTGCTGCAGGGTGGACACCACCGGCAGCCACTGGATGCCGGTGTGACCGAAATGGGTGCGGACAAGGATATCCTCCAGCGCCGGATCTGCTGCAGCCAGTAACAGTTTCATGGGAACCCTCCTTTGGCTTTGCGGAAAACAGCCGGTGAAAATAAATCCGCCCCCGGAGCCGCGCCGGAGGCGGATAGCTTGTACATGCTTATTTCAGCAGTTCGTCATCCGAACGCAGGTCGATGAAGCGCCGCTCCCGGATGGCCTGATCGCCCAGCAGCGCCAGGCGGTAGGCGATGAAGACATCATCCATGGTGGGAAAGCCGTCGGTGTCGTTCTCGATCATATCGATGAGCCCCTGCAGCTGGCCCCACATGTTCTTGTATTTGGCGCGGAGGTTGATGGTGTGGTAGACGTTTTCCTCGGCGTTGTAGTACTCGATCAGGTCGCCCTCCTCGTGATCCTGATACCGGTATTCCTGCAGCACCAGCCGGATGCGGCCCTTGTCGCCGACGAATTCCTTCAGGTTGAAGGAGGCGGTGGTGTCCGCCCAGGCGGCCTCGTAGTAGGCGGAGGCGCCGTTTTCCAGCTGCATGGTCAGCATGCCGTAGTTATAGGTGTCCTCGGGGGCCACATCGCCGATCCGGCAGCCGACGCCGCTGAGGGAGACGATGTCCATCCCGGTGAACCAGCGGATCACGTCCACATAATGGACGCCGCAGTCCACGATGGGCGGGCAGTCCCGCAGCAGGGTGGCATACCGCTCCCGGTTCATGATGTGGTGGTTCTGGGCCATGCGGATCAGCCGCACCTCGCCGATGGCGCCGTCGTGGATCATCTGCGCCACTTTGCGGTAGGTCTCGTTGTAGCGGAGAATGTGGGCGATCAGCACCTTGCACTGGGGATTCTCCTTGACCAGGCGGTAAAACTCCCGGCCCTCCTCCAGCGAACCGGCGATGGGCTTTTCGCAGAGCACATGCTTGCCGGCGGCCAGACAGTCCTTCAGGATGGAAAGGTGGGAATTGACGTAGGTGGCGATGATCACAATATCCACGTCGTCCCGCTTCAGATATGGATGGTAATCGATTCCATAAGAGCGCGCACCATATTTTCTGGCGAAAGCTCTGGCATTTTCCTCCACCAGATCCACCACGCCCACGATCTCGATCCCTTCGCGGTAATAAATATCGCTGAGGTGCGCTTCACCGATATGGCCGCAGCCGATCAGCACAACACCGTATTTGGATTTCATCGTCTCATCATGCCTTTCCCTTGATCTCGTCAGAGAAGTCCCTTCTCCGACCTTTTCCTTCTTCTATTCTACCCGCAAACGCTTGCTTTGGCAAGAGCTTTTCCATAAGAAAAATGCTTGGTTTTTGCGGTATTGTGTCACAATATTGCTTTTTCCCAAAAAAACGCAGAAAAATGCTCAAAAAACATTCATAATGTTTCGTTCCTGTTTCGGGGGTAGCTGTGCAGCAGAGTGTGCAGTACCTTGCAGTATACCGGAACCAGCAGGATATTGGCTGCGATCCAGGCGGCGGGGTTGGCAAAGCAGACCGCATCGAAGCCGAACCGCTGCACCAGACCCAGCGCCACCGCCGACCGGGCCACCATCTCGAACAGACCGGCAGCCATGGCGGGGACGCCGTAGCCCAGCCCCTGGATGGTATTGCGCAGCACCAGCAGGCTGGTCAGCAGGATGTAGAAGCAGCCGTTGACCGTGAGGAACTGGGTGACCTGCGCCAGAATGGCGGTTTCACCGGCGTCCAGAAAGAGCCGGGCCATGGCGGAACCGGCGGTGATGCCGATGATGCAGGCCACAACCGAGTAGCCGAAGCCGCAGAGCAGGCTCTGGCGGACGCCGACCCGCACCCGCTCGATTTTTCCGGCGCCCAGATTCTGACCGGCGTAGGTGGCGGCGGTGACGCCCAGGGATTCCATGGGGACGGTCAGCAGCATCTGCACCTTGGCGGCGGCGGTGATGGCGGCTACCGTGTCAGAGCCCAGTGCGTTGACGGCGCTCTGCAGGATGGTGGAGCCGATGGCGGTGATAGAGAACTGCAGACCCATGGGAATGCCCATGCCCAGCAGCTTTTTGGCGTGAGAGATGCTGAAGGCCCATTCCTCCCGGCGCACCCGCAGGATGGGGAATTTCTTCAGGATGAAGAAGAAGCAGAGAACGCCGGAGACGCCCTGTGCGATGACGGTGGCCCAGGCGGCGCCCGCCGTGCCGCTTTGGAAGACAACGATGAACAGAATGTCCAGTCCGATGTTCAGCACCGAGCTGATGACCAGAAAGATCAGCGGGCTTTTGCTGTCCCCCAGGGCCCGCAGAAAGCCGGACAGGAGGTTATACAGGAAGGTGGCGCCGATGCCCAGGAAAATCACCGAGAGGTAGGCGCTGGCATCCCCGAAGATGTTGTCGGGGGTCTGCAGCAGCCGGAGAATGGGGCGGCAGGACAGGGTGGTGGCGATGGTGAGCACCACGGCGATTCCCAGGCTCAGCCAGCAGGCATTTGAAACGCTGCGGCGGAGGTTGGGCTCGTCTCCCGCGCCGAAGCACTGGGACACCGGGATGGAAAAGCCGCTGCAAACGCCCTGCACAAAGCCGATAATCAGGAAAATCAGACAGCCGGTGGAGCCCACCGCCGCCAGAGATTCCTTGCCCAGAAACTGGCCCACGATGATGGTGTCGGCCATGTTGTACAGCTGCTGAAACAGGCTGCCGAAAATCAGGGGGATGGTCACCTGCAGAATCAGCTTCAGCGGCCTGCCGTTGGTCAGATCTCTTACCATAAATCCCACTCCTTCTGTGTAATTGTATGTCTCCCAGTGGGGAAAAGCTGTTTTTGTCCGAAACTATGATAATGCAGCAGCGGGAAAAAGTCAACAGCTTCCGATACAGTTTTTTCCGCAGCGGAAAAGAAGCGCAAAATGCAGGAAATTGGGGGCTGGCTGTCATTCCTTTTGGGATAATCTGCGCAGGGTGAAAAAGGGAGTCTATTTCCGGAATCTTCGTCTCTTAATGGGGAAAAGGGGCGGCTTTTCCCAGGAAACGCACGCCCTGGTGGGGAAAAGTGGGGAGTCATCCGGGAAAAGGGGGATTTTTGGGGGTACGCGGGGGAGAATGGGCTCAGGCGGTGCGGAGAGGAGCAGCTGTGTGGGGAGCGGAAGGGGCGGAAAATGGGGCGCTTTCCCGGGATTTCTGCCTGTGAGTGGGGAGAGGTGGGAGCTTTTCCCGGGAAATACACGCTCCGGTGGGGAAAAGTGGAAGGCAGAGAGATGGGAGCGGGAAGATGGCGGGGGAGGCTTGCACTTTGTTTGGGCGATGCGGAAAAAGAAAAAGCGCTCTCTGCCTGAGAACGCTTCGGCGTGTTGATAAAGTGTGCAGAAGGGGCAGTGCATGACACGCAGTGAATAGTGAAGAGTGAAAAGTGAAGAGTGGAGGAAAACCGCTCCCTCCGGTCGCTCAAAAATGGACGTCATCGATACGAAAAGTGTTAAAACAAGCGAAAATGTTGCAGGTTCTGTCCATTTTTTGGGGGGCGATCCGATTTCCTCTTACCCGTTCAGCCTCTCCATAACCTGCTGCAGACGCTCCGGGTCATCCTCGGCAGAGAGGACGGTCTGGTCGCCCTGCTGCTCCATCCGGAGAATGACCACCTCGTCTTCGTCAAAGCCGTAGCCGGGTAAGGACTCCAGCACCGCATAGTCGCTGTCTTCCACCGGGATCCGGGTCAGCAGCCGGAAGGGAACGTCGTTTCCGGCTTCGTCCTGCAGGGTCAGGATGGAGCCCTCGTCCGTGTCTTCGTCCAGGTCTTCGGGGGAGGCGGTGTCCGGATCGGAGGTGGGAAGGCCGCCGGTCAGCTGCGCCAGGACCTCGGCGACAGCCTGCCGTTCGGCTTCGGCGTCGCCGGGAAATGCATCGCCCTCCCGCAGGATCAGCAGCTCGCCCGGCTCCAGTCCCAGCTCGGGCGGGGCCAGGAAAAAGCCGTACCGGCCGATGTCGTGGAGGACGATGCCCACCGGCTGGAAGGTGAGGAGCGCGCCGTCCGACGGGCGGCGCAGGAGGATGGGGGCGGTGTCGCTGTCCGGCAGCTGATAAGGAATCAGCCCGTACTGCTCGCAAAGCTGCTGGGCGAAAGTTTTGCCGGGAGCGGACAGGCGTTCAGCTTCCGCGTTGGGTGTCTTCGGGTGTTTCATCCGGGTCACTCCTTTTGCTTTGCCGGCGGATCACCGGCTGTACGGAAACGGCTGGCCGGTGCGGTCAGCTGCATATCCTCAACGGCCTGGGCGATCTGCTCCCCCATGGTGGGATCCGCCGGGCCGCCGAGCACCCCGGGATCGGTTTCAGGGGTGTAGTGCAGGCCCTCTTCACCGGACTCGATCCGGTACAGGGACACAGGTGGCTCCTGGCCCTGGCGGAGGGCCAGCAGCCCCAGATGGCCGGCGCTGTACTGGACGCCCAGGGCGATGGCGGGGGCTGTGCCGCTGTCCGGCAGGGTCAGGGTGCGCAGGCTGCGGACGAGGCTCCGCCGGATTCTGGAGGGGTTCCCCCGATCCCGGAAGAGGCTGCGGCCGATCTCTTCGGCCAGCTCGTCCATGACCGCCTGCTCTGCGGACGGGTCTGAAGAAGGGCCGGGGTAAGGATCGCCTTCCCGCAGAACCATGACCGTCTCTTTGGGCATTTTCAGGCTGCGGGGCGGCAGGAAAAAGCCGTACCGGCCGGTGTCATGGGGCAGAACCGTCAGGGGGATGAAGCACAGCAGCTGGTCATTCTCCGGATTGCGCAGGAGAATGGGGTCGGTGTCGTTTTGGGGAAGCAGGCAGGGGACCCAATGCCCCCATTCGCAGAGCTGCTGGGCAAAGCTCCTGCCGGAAACCAGATAATGACTGTCGCAGGTGCGGAACTCCACTTCCACCAGGTTTTTACGTTTGCGCTTCATCTGCATCGCTCCTTGTGTCTTGATGAGGAGTAAACGGGGAGGGCAGGGGATTTTCGCAGCAGGTCAGGGCGCTGGCGGGAATTCGATGTGATACCAGTCCCCGTGGCTGGCCAGAGTGCCTTCGGTCAGCCGGATGCGGAGAATCACGGTGTTGGGGTCGGATTCGTTCACATGGCCGTTCCGGTACCAGGAGGCGAAGGCTTCCCGCAGCCGGGCGGCCAGAGCGGCGTTTTCCGGCTTTCCGATCCAGCCCAGATTCTCGCCGGTGCCCTGTCCGGTGAACCAGTCGCCGCAGACCGCAGCGGCGGGATTCTTCTGCAGCTGCTGCATCTTGCGGGAGCGGGCATCGGTGATGATATAAAAGCTGCCGTTCAGCCAGAGGCTGTTGACCGTGCGGACGGAAGGAATGCCGTCCTCCGCCGTGGCCAGGGCGATGAGACTGTCTTTGCCGAACCGCTCGTCCATGATGGACAGGGGCTTCTGCAGATTGTTCATGGGGGAATCCTCCTCAGAATCAGCGGCCGCTTTCCGCCTGCATCCGCAGACGGCCGGTGTACAGGGCGAAGACCTCCTCCGACAAGGCGGGATCCTCCACCCCGGTCAGGCTGTCGGGATCGTTTGGATCCAGCAGCTGCAGCACGGTCACTCGCTTGCCGTCGCCGGGCTGGGGAGTCAGCAGGGCGTAGGTGTTTCCCTTGTGGGTCAGAATGTCCAGCCAGGCGAAGAGGGCCGGCGTGCCGGTTTCATCCTCCAGGCAGACAGGGGGCAGAGTCTTGGGATCCATAAAAAACCTCCTCAATTGAAGATGAAGAATTCCTCGTACCAGAGGATGAAGGTGTAGATGGTCCAGATCTTTTTCATGTTGAGCTTTTTGCCCGCCTTGTGCTCCTCCAGCAGCCGGAGGATGGCGTCCTGGTTGAAGAACCGGGCGGCGATTTCGCCCTCGAACTTTTCCTTCACCATGCCGTAGTACTTGTCCATCCGCAGCCAGTCGTTGAGGGGAACGGGGAAGCCCAGCTTCTTTTTGTTGGCGGTGCGCTCGGGCAGCTGCTCCAGGGCGGCTGCGCGAAGAGCCACCTTGGTCACCTCGTCATGGGCCCGGAAGCGGGTAGGAATCTGAGTGGCCAGCTCCAGCATTTTCTTATCCAGGAAAGGCACCCGCAGCTCCAGGGAGTTGGCCATGCTCATCCGGTCGGCTTTCTGCAGAATGTCGTAGAGCATCCAGCTGTACATGTCCACATACTGCAGCTGGGTGGGCTCGTCCAGATCGCTGACCCGGTCGAACAGGGGCTTGGTCAGCAGGGCAGGATCTCCGGCGCCGTAGTCCTTTTTCAGGTACTGCTGCCGCTCCTTCCAGTGGAAGACGTAGTTGCAGCGCATGAATCGCTCGTAGGGTTCCATGGCGCCCCGGACGAGGAAGTGCTTGCCCTTGAACTCGGGCAGCACCGACGCAACACCTCCCGCCGCCTTGCGCAGGAGCTTCGGCACCTTCCGGGTATAGTCGGCGAAATGTCCGCCCGCCAAATACATGGGATAGCCGCCGAACAGCTCGTCGGCGCCCTCGCCGGACAGCACCACCTTGACATATTTAGCGGCGTTCTGTGCCAGAAAATACAGCGGAATCTCGGAGGGGTTGGGCAGGGGCTCGTCCATGTAGTACTGGATTTTGCCGGCGGCGTCAAAGAAATCGTCCGCCGAGATCTTGTTGGAGATGTTGGGCACCCCCACCACGCTGGAGAAATCCTGGGCGTAGGGCAGCTCACTGTACTTCTCCTCCTCGTAGCACACCGAGAAGGTCTTCACGTCCTTCTGCACCCGGGAGACCTCCTTGACCACATAGGAGGAGTCCACGCCGCTGGAGAGGAAGCACCCCACCTCCACATCGGCGATCTTGTGGGCTTCCACCGAATCGGCGAAGGTTTCGGTGATCTCCTTCTTCCACTGGTCGAGGGTTCTGGTCTCGTCGATCCGGTAGGTGACCTCGTAGTACCGCCGGATGGTCACCTTGCCGTCCTGATACTCCAGATAGCAGCCGCTGGGCAGCTTGTAAACATTTTTGAAGAAGGTCTCGCTGTCGGGCAGGTACTCGAAGCAGAGCCAGTCGGGGAGACGCTCCTCGTTGAGCTCCTTCTCAAACCGGGGATGCTCCAGAAAGGACTTGATCTCGGAGCCGAAGAAGAACTCGCCGTCCTTCTGGTAGTAGTAGAAGGGCTTGATGCCGAAGATGTCCCGGGCGGCGAACAGCTTTTTGGCCTCCCTGTCCCAGATGACAAAGGCGTACATGCCCCGGAGTTTCTCCAGAAGCCCCGGCCCGCCGTATTCCTCATAGCCGTGGAGCAGCACCTCCGAATCGGTGGCGGTCTTGAAGATGTGGCCTTTGGCGATCAGATCCTCCCGGATGGAACGGTAGTTGTAGATCTCGCCGTTGAAGCAGAGCACCTTGCTGCCGTCCTCGTTGAGGATGGGCTGGCTGCCGCCGGACAGGTCGATGATGGCCAGCCGCCGGAAGCAGAGAGCCATGTCCTCGTCCAGATAGATGTCGTCCTGATCGGGGCCCCGGTGGGCGATCCGTTCGCCCATGGCCCGGATGACCGGCTCCCGTTCCTCAACGGGCAGGTTGTTGACTGAAAATCCCGCAAATCCGCACATAATACAGTTCCCCTTTATTCAGATGAGAGAAGAGACCGGCTCTCCGCTTTTCTTTCAGGTTTAGCTTTCCTTCAGCCTGACAGGCTATTCTTTTATTATACTAAAAAGCAGGCGGGTTTTCAATACAAAAAAGCAGAAAAGCGGCCCTGTCCGGAAGAAGCCGGAGGGACCGCCTGGCTGGTGCAGTGAAATGTGCTCACTGCGGTGAGAACGTGAAATAGTTTGCTTCGCAAAATGTGAAATCGCCCTGCGGGCGGTGAAATCTTCCCTGCGGGAAGATGAAGGTGACTCCGCTCAACTTCGTTGAGCCCGTACCGCCCTTGAATTTGACAGAACCGGAAAGCTCTGCCTTCAGATATGCGT
>JAQXNQ010000128.1 GCA_029098085.1 Oscillospiraceae bacterium | reverse complement strand
GCAGCTGCTGGTTCATGCCGCTGGGGGCATACTCCGCCGCCGTCAGCAGGGTCTGCAGGGCTTCGTCGCTGATCTGCTCCGGCTTGTATGCACGGATGCTCCGGCGGGACAGAATCAGGTCGATCATGGGATTGGACATGGTAAAGAACCTCCTTGGGGTACTGCCGAATTGGAACGGAGCAGCACCAGGGTCGTAGTCGGATTCTGAAGCTTTCCTTATATCAGAGCTTTGCGATGCACTCTTCCAGCAGCGCCTTGGCCTTGAGGATGTCGGCGGTCTGCTGGTCACCCTCGATCTCGCGTTCGATGGTCAGGGGGCCGTCGTAGCCCACCCTGTGCAGCCCCTCCACCAGAGCGGGGAAGTTGACCTTGCCGTCGCCCAGAGCGGTTTCCTCGCCCAGCTGCCGGCCATTGGTGGGATAGAGACCGTCCTTGGCGTGAACGCCCCGGACATACTTGCCGAACACATCCAGCGCATCGACGGGATTGCCCTTGCCGTAGAGGATCAGGTTGGCGGGATCCAGATTGACAAACAGGTTGCCGGTGCCCACATCCTCAATGACCCGCAGCATGGCCACCGGGGTCTCCTGACCGGTCTCCATCAGCAGGTTCTGACCGTTTTTCAGGCAGTGCTGCGCCACGGTGCGCAGGGCGATGATCACTGGCTGGTAGTTGGGGTCGTAGGGGTTTTCGGGCAGGTAGCCCATGTGGGACACCACGTTCTCCACATCCAGCTTGTGGGCGAAGTCGGCACCGGTCATCAGATCCTCGATCCGGGGATAGCGCCAGGTGACGGGCACCAGTCCCAGGGTCTCCTGACCGCCGTAGAAGTCCCAGATTTTGGGGCCTCTCCAGCCGCACCAGAAGGCGGAGATGGAAACACCGGTCTTTTCCATGGCGGTCTTGATCTTTTCGGCCATTTCATCGGTGCGCAGGGACAGATCCCAGCTGACCAGCTGGCAGTTGTCGAAGCCGAAGGAACGGATCTTCAGAAATTCCTGTTCGATGTCCGCCTTGGCGGAGAGAATGACAATAACACCTGTTTTCATGGTATGTACTCCTTTGTTGTTTGAGAATTCGTGTATGCCCGCTGGAGGCGGGCATGGCTATGTCTAATGAGAATCTTGCGGGTGGGTGAACCTTCTCTGCGTTTGTCTGTTTGTCAATCAGAACAAAATGCCGGGAGACTCGCTTTCCGCAAGCGGAAAGCTGCAAGAACCCTTCCCGGTCGAAGCGGCCGGGCCGCAACCGCGGGGAAACGCTGCCGCAGCCATAAGAAAATACCTGCGGGATTGCGGACAGGCTTCTTGCGCGTGGGTGAACCTTCTCTGCGTTTGCCTGTGTAAGCTGCCGGTCAGAACAGAACGCTGGGTGCTTCAAAGGCGTGTCCCAGGGTGGCCTGGAACTCGTAGACGTCGAAGACATCAGAAATGGCAGCCTCATTGTCCTGCAGCCAGCGGCAGGTGCGCTGGAACAGGCGCTGAGCCTCCTTCTTCTCGCCCCGGGCCAGCTGCTCGGCCGTGGCGGCCAGCAGGTCGCAGAGCTGTCGGTGGTAGTCCAGATACTCCCAGCTGCGGTGCTGGGCGGCGGGCAGCTCCCGGTCGAGGTTCTGCAGAATGACGCTCTGGAATTCGCCGGTGACCAGCGGAATGCCGCTGAAATTCTCGGCGGCCTCGGGGGAGATGTCGCCCATTTCCCGGCGGAAATAGGGGGGCGTGAAGAGCCGGGACAGGGTCTCCAGATAATCCCGCACCAGTACGCCGTCGGGGCCGAAGGCGGCGCGGAAATACCGGTCGGCCACCTCTCCGTAGTCGGCGTCGGCGTTCCAGAGGGCCTCGGCCATGGCGGTCATGCCGAAGCCGCTGGGCAGGAAGACCCGCTGGTTCTGGCAGCTAACCATGCCGTTCATATGCAGCTTGTGCATGGCCTTCATGTCGTCAAACAGCACCCGGTTCATGGCCATATGGCCGGGATCCCGCAGATGATCCCACATATAATGGTAATCGTAGTCAAAGCAGTCGCCGGGGAAGAATTTCTGCCACTGCCGCAGCCAGCAGAGGTTCTCCTCCACCGATCGGGGCATCTGGCCCTTGTTGTGCACATAGGGCGGCAGCTTGTCGGCGTCGAAATCTCCGGCATCGCCCAGGGACTTGCTGTAGGTGCGGGTGATGGGGGCGAACATCAGCACGAACCGGTCAGGATTCTTGAGGGTACTTTCCACCGGCGGCCAGTAGAGGTCGAAGTACATCAGGAAGACCACCTTGGCGGTCAGACCCCGGGCGGTCATCTTCTCGTCGATCAGGTTGAGAATGTCGATGTACCAGTCGGAGGGGCGCTTTTTCCGGCAGTTTTCGCACTCGCAGTGGTTGTGGTAGCCGTCGGCCAGCCAGACATGAACGTAATCCACCTCGGGACGGGCGGCGCAGTAGTCGGCCACCGCGTCGGACATCCGCCGCTGCACCTCGGGGTTGGAGTAGCACAGGTTGGTGTTCAGGGGAATGTTGCCCCACAGTTCCCGCTTGCCGTTCACCAGCGCCAGATACTGCCGGGACTCCTCGGGCACATAATGCTCCCGGTCGGAATCCCAGCCGGTGCCGGAGATGCCGAAGGGCTCACAGGTCCAGCCGTGGCCGGTGGCGTGATAAAGCAGACCCCGGCGCTTCATCTCAAAGACAGTGGTGTCCCGGATGCCCTCAATGTCGGCCAGATCCACCTTGAAGGGGGTGTAGTTGGGGTTCAGGTAGTGCTCATACCACCGCTCGTAGAAGGTGGCGGGGATCATGAACTGGTTGAAG
>JAQXNQ010000127.1 GCA_029098085.1 Oscillospiraceae bacterium | reverse complement strand
GCTTGTCGATAAAGTCACTACTGATTGACGATTTGCACAAATAGGCAACTCACTTTCAATCGGTTGCCAAGGCAAAAAAGTTTTACTCGATTTTTTTCAAAAAATCGCGGGCCTGGGCAGAGCCCGGTCGCGGCCCGCAGGCCGCGAAATCCTGTTCCTTCCGCGCCCGGCGCGGACAATCAAGACAAAAAAGCGCGGCCCGCAGGCCGCAAGATACTAACTGGACAAAGCCATGCCCGCTTCCAGCGGGCATACACGTTACCTCTTTTGTGGAATTTTTTCCTGCAAACCACTTTTTCGGCCGCTGCTCCTGTCTGTTCAGAACCGTTCCAGTTCATCTTTCAGAATACCGGGGCCAAAAGGAGCCAGAGCGGTCATGATATAGGGATTCACACAGTTGTCGTGGGTGTCGTGGGCGAAGCGCCACAGCTTCCGGCACATCTCCCGGACGATTTCCGCATAGGGGGAGCGCTCCGGGTGGGGGCCGTAGATCAGATTGTGCAGCTCTTCAGGATCGTTTTCCAGATCATACAGCTCGTCATAGTCGAAAGTGTTGAAGACATATTTCCATTTGCCGTCGAAAACAGCCCGCTGAATACCATAGATTTCGTTGCCGTTGGTCTGTGTATAGCATTCGGTGCGCCAGCTGTCGGGCTTGGTTCCCTTCAGGAACGGAACAAAGGAGCGGCCTGTGAAGGAACGGTCGGCCCGGACGCCGGCCAGCTCCAGAATGGTGGGGGCGTAGTCCGCCAGGCTCAGCAGGGCATCGCACACGCCCGGCTGAATACCTGGGCCGCCGATCATCGAGCAGACATGGTAGGCCTCCTGGAAGCAGGGGAGTCCCTTGGCCCAGAGACCGTGAGCGCCGATGTAGTCTCCGTGGTCGGAGCAGTAGATCACAATGGTGCTGTCCAGCTGGCCGGTCTCTTCCAGCGCGTCCAGCAGCTTGCCGAAGAGATAGTCCTCATAGGAGCAGAAGGCGTAGAACCGGCGCACGCTCTCCCGGTGCTCCTCCCGGGTCAGCTGATCATACCGGGACTGGGTGCGGCGGTACAAAACCGGCTTGTCCTCCATGGGATCGTCAAAATTGTCGGGCAGACGGATGCTGTCCGGATCATAGAGCTCCAGAAAGCGCCGGGGCACGAAATAGGGATCGTGGGGGCCCAGCGGGCCGGTGAAAATCAGGAAGGGCTTGTCCGTGCCCTTCAGCTCCCGGATCTTATCGGCAGCAGCCTCGGCCACCTCCTGATCACCGAAGGGATCCTCGTCAATGCCGTACTGGGTGTAGTGGGTGTAGCCCGGACGGATGATTTCTCCCTCGCGGCGGGGCAGCCCCTCGGTGTCGATGGGCTGACGGTTGTAAAAGTCCCATTCGCTGTACTCCGGCCGGTTGGGGAAGGTGCGGTACTGATCCATGTTGTGGCGGAGAATCTCAAAGCCCCGGTCGGCGGGGGACTCCACCTGGGAAATATGCCACTTGCCGGAGAAATACAGATCGTAGCCGTTTTCCTTCAGATCCTCGCTGAAGGTGCGCACCCCGTCATACAGTCCCCGGGACAGGGTGTTGCTGACGCCGACATTGTTCCAGACGCCGTGTTCCGACGGGTACAGGCCGGTGAAGAAGGTGGCCCTGGAGGGGCAGCAGTGCGGTGCCGGGCAGTAGGCGCGGGTGAAGGTCATCGCCCGCTGGCGGAAGCGGTCGATATTGGGGGTGATGACCTGGCTGTCCCGGAGGATGGTGTCTCCCCGCTGATGGTCGGTCATGAAGATCAGAAAATTGGGCTGTGCCATTTGTGCCATTGCGTTCATCCTTTCTGAAAATTCCGGAGGAGGGAAAGCCCTCCGGAACCGGTCATGGGGCGTCGGGTGTCGGAGATTTCTCCGGAGTCTACCTTCACTATACTCCTGAACGCCGGTTTTTTCAAGCTGTTTCGGATAAGAGCTCTCCGGCCTCGTGAATTTCAGTCTCAGTCAGACAGCAATGTACACATCCGAAGAAATAGTGTTTATCCGGCGTATGGTTTTCTGCCCTCCGGGCAGGGGGATCCGGGCAGATGTGCCCCTGCACAAAATTTTCTCAGGCGGCCCGTTTTCTCTTGCTTTTTGCGGCGGGATGTTATATGATGAGGATGGATTTCGCCCCGTGCATGCCGGAAATGCCGGGATACAGCTGTCTGAATATGAAAAACAGGCAGACGCCGGGCGGAGAAAATCAGGAGCAAAAGGAGACTGCAAGATGGCTCATATCATGAAGCTGAATGACGGTATGCTCAGGCTGACTGCCAAAACGGAAGGCGCCGGTTACCGGCCGCTGGAGGACTGTGCGCTGGAGGCGGAGCTCACGCCGACCGGGACATTTTCAGAGGGACAGCAGCTGCGGCTGAAGATTTACAACCGGAATAGTCAGCCCTTCCGCGGCATTATTCATGTGGAGCGGGTTTTCAGCGGCGAACATCCCGCGTTTTTCATGCCCGCCTTTCTGTATAACCGGAACCGGGGCAACGTCCCGCCCTATGTCGATCAGCTGGGCCGGGTCGGGTTCTTTCCGCGCATGGCGGATTATGAGGTGCAGCGGCCCTATTCCCCCTACTGGATGGTGCGGGGAGACCGCCTGTCCCACCCGGTTTCCATGGCCTTCTGCGGCGGAAAGGTGTACGGCATCTCGGCTTCGTCCCTTTCGGGAACCGACTGTGTCTTCAACGGCTTTTCCTGCCGGCTGGGAAGGGAGCAGGGCTGCGGGGAACACAGCGTCGGCTTTACGCTGGGCTATGAGAACGCACCGTGGCTGTATCAGGCCTTTGAATCCCTTCTGGAGCGAAACTGCGGTATGATTGTCCTGAACCCGGGAGAAGAGCTGACCGTTTCTTTGTACCTTTATGATTTCGCGGCAGAGGATGAACGGGGCATTCATAAGGTGATCCGTCATGTTTACGGCAGAACGCACCAGCCTCCGCGGCGCGGAAGCAGACTGGAGGACGGCGTCCGGGACATCGCCTCTGCCATCTGTCAGGATTCCTTTGTGGAGTCCTGCCGGAATTACTCCACACAGGTTACGCTCCAGAACGGGGTGGTGAAGCAGAATCCGCTGGCGTCGATTTCCTGGACCGGCGGCGTGGAGGTGGCGGTTCCGGTGCTGTACGCCGCTGCCCGTCTGCAGGATCCGGCCATGCGCGGACAGGCGCTGCAGGTGATTCAGAACATCGTGGATCATTCGATGAATCCACGGTCCCATCTGCCCTATGATGCCTACGACGGAAAGAAATGGAACACCCGCGGCTGGTGGGATGACTGTCTGTCCCGGAGCGGTCATTCCTCCTATCTGGTCGGACAGGCTCTGTACTATATTCTGGAGGGCTATGAGCTGGAGAAGAAGCATTTCGGGACGGAGCACAGCGACTGGCTGGCCTTTGTGAAACATAGCCTTGACCACATTGAAACGACCAAAAATGAGGACGGCGAGGTTCCCTATCTGTGGTCGGCAGAGGATGGAAGCGGGCTGGAATACGATTCCTTCGCAGGCTGCTGGTGCGTGGCCGCCGCCGTCTATTGCGACCGGCTCTGCGGCGGGACAGGCCGTCTTGCCTCCGCAGCTGCCAGCCTCCGGCACTATGAGGAGGCCTATGTGGCTCATGCGGAGTGCTACGGAACGCCCTGTGACACTTTGAAGGCGGTGGATTCGGAGGGCTCGCTGGCCTTCATCAAGGCCTGCCGGATCATGCATCAGCTGACGGGAGAAGCGCAGTATCTGCAGATGCTCCGGGACGGTCTGGAGTACGAGTTCACCTTCAAATTCTGCTGGAATCCGCCTATTCAGGTGGATCCGCTGAAGCGGCTGGGCTGGTCCTGCTGCGGCGGCTCGGTGACCTCCACCTGTAATCCCCATATTCATCCCATGTCCAACAATGTCTGTGATGATCTGGCTTACTGCTATGCCCAGACCGGCGACCGCTATTTCCTGCAGCGGCTGCGCGATACGGTGGCCTGGGGACTGCAGACCTACTCCACCCGCGACGGCGAGTATGACTACGGCAAAAAGGGCTGGATGTCGGAGCGGTTCTGTTATTCCGAGGGCCTGCTGCTGGAGCGGTATGACAACGGCGACCCCTGCAGCACCTGGAAATGCTTCCTGCCCTGGGGCGCCAGCAATATTCTGGAGGGCTTCTGTGGTACGGTCTGGGAGCATCCGGAGCTTCTGGCCGAGCCTGAAAAGACTGCCAATTGAAAATCCGGTATGCGCAAAACCGCCTGCCCCAATCCGGGCAGGCGGTTTTCTGTCCCCTTGAACAGAGAATCAGGGCAGGGACTTCTCCATAATGTAATCGTCCATGACAAAGCCGTTTCCGATGTCGGTCACCACGCTGTCGATGACCGTGAACCCCATCTTTTTGTAGATGGCGATGGTGTTGTCATTGTGCTTGTTGACCGTCAGGTAAACGGCTCGCTTGCCCCTGCCGAAGCCGCAGGCGCTGTCAAAGAGCATCCGGCCGACGCCGAGGCTGCGGAATGCCTTTTTGACATAGAGCTTGGAGAGGAAAAGCCGATCCTCCTCCGGTTTGCAGCCGCAGTAGCCAATGGGCTCGCCGTCTGCGTAAGCCATCTGGTAGATCATGCCCTCCTGCAGCTGCCGGGTCATGGCTTCCTCGTCCTGAAACCAGTCCAGCATATAGTTTACCTGCTGCTCTCCAATGATGGGGGTGAAGTGCTGATGCCAGATTTCGTCGGCCAGAGCGGCCAGGGTTTTCACATCCTCCGGGGCGGTCACCCGCCTGATGGTTACATTCATAATGACGCTTCCTTTCTGTTTGCTGCTTTCAGTATAGCACAGCAGCGCCTTCCATGCAATCATTTAAAGCAGTGAATTAACGCCTTCCGCTTTACAGACGGCGGGGGATATGGTATGATAAGGGCAGCAAACAGCGTCTTCGGCCCGCCGTCAGGAACTCCGGAGGCTGCTGAACAGGAGGAGCAAGTTCATGTACGATTTTGTCAGCATTGGTGAGATGCTCATCGATTTTACGCCCTGCGGCAGCGGGGAGGGTACGCCGCTTTATCAGCAGAACCCCGGCGGAGCGCCTGCCAACGTGGCCTGCGTCATGGCCAGGCTGGGCCGGCGGGCTGCCTTTGTGGGCAAGGTGGGCCGGGACAGCTTCGGTATGGCCTGTAAGGCGGCACTGGAGGCGGCGGGCTGCGACAGCAGCCATCTGGTTCTGTCCGGCGCGTACGGAACAACGCTGGCTTTCGTGACCCTCTCTCCGGACGGCAACCGGGATTTTTCCTTTTACCGCAACCACACCACGGCGGATGTCAATCTGCTGCCGGAGGATATTGACCCGGAGCTGTACGGCAGAACCAGGCTTTTCCACTTCGGATCGGTTTCCCTGACCTGCGAGCCCTGCCGCAGCACCGTGCTGCAGGCGGTGAAAAGGGCCTCGGACGCCGGAGCGGTGATCTCCTTTGACCCCAATCTGCGCGCGTCCCTCTGGCCCTCGCCGGAGGAGGCGAGAGAAACGATTCTCGCATTGCTGCCCCTCTGCGGCCTGCTGAAGCTCTCGGACGAGGAGGAGCGCTTCCTGTTCGGCGACCTTCCGGAGGATCAGGTGGGACAGAAGCTGTGCGGGGAATACGGTATCCGTCTGGCGGTCATCACCAGAGGAAAGGACGGCTGCACCGCCTTTGCCGGAGGACGGCGGTTTGATTCTCCCGCTTATGATGTGGAAGCCATTGACACGACCGGCGCAGGCGACGCCTTCTGGGCGGGCGTGCTGCTGCGGCTTCTGGAGACCGGCAGGCCGACGGATCAGCTGCAGGATGGGGAAATCCGGGACGCGCTCCGGTTCGCCAACGCCCTGGGCGGTCTGGTGACCACCCGGCGTGGCGCCATCGCCGCCATTCCTGAGCGGGAAGAAATCGAAGCCCTAATGGCATCGGGCAAGACACTGTAAGATACTTCCCCCGGCCAGTCCGGGGGATTTTTGCGAAGGAGCGCCTATGAAAACGCTGGTACCTGCCTTTTACAGGGACTTTCACTGCATCGGATCCGCCTG
>JAQXNQ010000126.1 GCA_029098085.1 Oscillospiraceae bacterium | reverse complement strand
CCTACGCCAGGGCCATCCAGCTTCAGAAGGAGCAGGGCAGCACCTTCATCCATCCCTACGACGATGAGGATGTCATCGCCGGTCAGGGCACCATCGGTCTGGAGCTGCTGAACCAGCTGGACAATCTGGATGCGGTCATCGTCCCCATTGGCGGCGGCGGACTGATCTCCGGCGTAGCCTATGCGGTCAAGAACCTGAATCCGAAAATCAAGGTCTACGGCGTGCAGGCTCAGGGCGCGCCCAGCATGTACCGTTCGGTCAAGGAGCATCAGCAGCTGACCCTGGACAGCGTTTCCACCTTCGCCGACGGCATCGCCGTCAAGCATCCCGGCGACCTGACCTATGAGATCTGTCAGAAATATGTGGATGAGATCGTCACCGTCACCGACGATGAGATCGCCACCGCCATCCTGGCCATGATCGAGCGGCACAAGATGATCGCCGAGGGCGCAGGTGCCGTTTCGGTGGCCGCTGCCATGTTCAACAAGGTGGACATCAAGGGCAAGAAGGTCTGCTGCGTGGTTTCCGGCGGCAACATCGACGTGACCATCCTGTCCCGGGTGATCAGCCGCGGTCTGGTCAAGGAGGGCCGCTCCACCGATATCACGGTGGCTCTGGCCGACAAGCCCGGCCAGCTGGTTACGGTTTCGGACATCATCGCCCGCACCGGCGCCAACGTGGTTTCGGTGCGCCATGACCGCTCGGACGAGAACATGGACATCAACTCCTGCTTCCTGCGTCTGGGCATGGAGACCCGCAACCGGGCCCATGTGGAGGAGATCAAGGAAGCCCTGCGGGCTGCCGGTTACCAAATTGTCAACGTGGTCAATACCCACTGATTCTGCTGCGGAAAAAGCGCGCCGGGGCGGCTCAGTCCTCGACGCGCTTTTCATACTTTGTGCGGCAGTGAACGCAGAAGGAGGAGCTTCATGAGCGATTTTGTCATCCAGAACGGCGTCCTCACCCGGTACACCGGCCCCGGCGGGGAGGTGGTCATTCCGCCCGTCATTGCGGGTGAGCAGCTGAAGGAGATCGGACGGTTTGCCTTCAGAAACTGCGCGTCTCTGCGCGCGGTCGCCCTGCCGGAGGGGCTGGAGCGCATCGGTATCGGCGCTTTCCTGAACTGCACCGGCCTTGTCTCCGTCCGGATTCCGGACAGTGTTTCCGGGATCGGCGGAATGGCCTTCCAGGGCTGCACCGGCCTTGCGGATGAGGACGGCCTGATCATCGTGCAGGGCGGCCTTCATGGCTGCACCGGCAGTCCGGAAGAGCTGGTGATCCCGGCGGGCGTGACCCATATTCAGCCTGCGGCCTTTGAAAAGGCTGCCGCCCTCCGGTCGGTGATCCTTCCGGAAGGGGTCGTCTCCGTCGGAGAACATGCTTTTAAGGATTGTATAAACCTTTGCAACGTCGTTCTTCCGGACAGTCTGGAGGAGATTGGTGACCGGGCCTTCTGCGGCTGCCAAAGCCTTCGTTCCGTTACCATCCCGGCGGGCGTCAGCCGGGTGGGACAGCATGCCTTTGCCCGCTGTACCAGCCTGACCTCCATTTCCTTCCCGGAGGACGCCTGGGTGGATCGGGATGTCATCTTTCGCTGTTCCGGCCTTGCGGATGAAAAGGGCTTCGTCATTTTCCGTGGCCATCTGAGCAGTTATGTGGGGACCGACGCCAGCGTGGTCATACCGGACAGTGTGCGGTCGTTCAATCCCTTTGCCTTTGAAGATTGCCCGCAGATTACGGACATCACCTTCCCGGAGAACGGAGTGGGGACCGATTTGCCGAGCCTGCTGCTGGAGCATCTTCCCGAGGGTGTCCGCCTGCAGATTCAGTCCGTCTGCAAAGAGAACAGACAGCCGCTGTATCCTCCGCAGAAGCCGGATCACCCCAACAAGTAATCGTCTGAAAGCGGCGATGGAAGATGACGGGCGGGTTTTGTCTGCGGCACCGTCTCACCCCAAACACACAAAACCGGACCATCCGATCAGCGTCGGACGGCCCGGCTTCTCATATTGCAGCGCTTTATCTGCCGCAGAAAACCATGATGGCCTCCCGGACAAAGGCAGCGGTTCCTT
>JAQXNQ010000125.1 GCA_029098085.1 Oscillospiraceae bacterium | reverse complement strand
AGCACCGCCATCACCACAAAGATGGAGAGCATTCCCAGCCCCATCACCTCCAGGGCGATCAGAAAATTGGACATGGCTTCTGCACTGAACATGGGAAAACCTCCTTACTTGATGAACATGGGGATCAGGTTGAGGATCACGCCGCCGGCGATGACCGAACCGATCTGGCCGGATACGTTGGCGCCCACCGCCTGCATCAGCAGATGATTTTCGGGATCCTCCGAGATGGCCATCTTCTGGATCACCCGGGCGGACATGGGGAAGGCGGAGATGCCGGCCGCTCCGATCATGGGATTGATCTTTTCCTTGACGAACAGGTTCATGAGCTTGGCCACCAGCACGCCGCCCACGCTGTCCATGACGAAGGCCACCAGGCCCAGCACCATGATCAGCAGGGTCTGCCAGGTGACAAACTGCTCCGCCCGCATGGAGAAGGAGATGGTAATGCCCAGCAGCAGGGTGATGATGTTGGCAAATTCATTCTGCGCCGGTTTGGACAGGCTCTCCAGACAGCCGCACTCCCGCAGCAGGTTGCCGAACATCAGAAAGCCCACCAGCGCCACCGACATGGGCGCAACCAGACCGGCCACCATGGTGACCAGGATGGGGAAAAGAATGCGGGTGGTCTTGCTGACCGACTTGGGATTGTAGGGCATCCGGATGAGCCGTTCCTTTTTGGTGGTGACCATTTTGATGGCCATGGGCTGCACGATGGGCACCAGCGCCATGTAGGAATAGGCTGCCACCGCAATGGCGCCCATGTACTTGGAGTTGAAGATCTGGGAAACCATGATGGCTGTGGGGCCGTCCGCCGCACCGATGATGCCGATGGAGGCGGCATCCTTCAGATCAAAGCCGAACAGGCAGGCCAGCGCCACCGTGAAGAAGATGCCGAACTGAGCCGCCGCGCCGAAGATCATCATCTTGGGATTGGACAGCAGGGGGCCGAAGTCAATCATGGCGCCGATGCCGATGAACAGCAGAATGGGCAGCGCCTCGGAAGCCTCAATGGTGGTCTCAAACAGCCACTGTACAATGCCGTGAGTCTCGCCGATGCCCTCCATGAACTGATCAATGGCGCCGGAAAGGGGCAGATTCACCAGAATGGCGCCGAAGCCCATGGGCAGCAGCAGGGCCGGTTCAAAATCTTTGGCAATGGCCAGATAAATCAGCAGGCCGCCGATGACATACATGACCACCTGCTGCCAGGTGATGGCCATGACGCCGGACAAAAGAAATTCCACTTGCTTTCACTCCTGTTTTTTCTTCGCAGGGAATCCGCCGATAAAAAAGACCTGTGCCCGCAAAACTGCAGGACACAGGTCTTGTCATTCAAAGTTAAACCATGACGCCGCAGCGTCCGGGATGTTGATTTAACTGCATCCGGAGATGCCGACTACTCCCCTGACCGTATTCTTATGAACTTATTATAGCATGCCGCTCTTTTTCTGTCAATTCCTCTTTTCCCTGACCATCTGTAAATTTTTTTGCCGTTACTTTTTGTCACCGGTTTGTAAGTGAATCTTTTCTTTTTCTTTACAGACTGTCCGATGATTTTCACGAAAAATATGGTATACTGATGTTGTACTGAAGGAGCGGAGCTTCCCGCCTGTACCCCACACGCCCACAGAAAGGACGGATGTTTATGAAAGCAATCGCAGCGACCCTCACGGCAGTTTTTTCCACCCTACTCTGTCTGCTGGCCGGACTGGGCATTGTCCGGTTCCTGCATCTGCCCAGGGCACAGTATATCACCCTAGACTGAGTGCAGTCTGTCCGGAGGCTCCGGACGGGCAAAACAAATCGAAAGTCCTGCTGTCCATTCCGGGCGGCAGGACTTTTTTCATACGGAAGCTTCCATCTCCCCGCTCTCCTTCAGCGCAGCGGCCCGCTCCAGAATCTGCGGCAGCTCACCGTAAGCCTGATGCTGCCGGAGCAGCGTTTTCGCCTCCAGATAGGGTCTGGCAGCACTGATAAACAGAGCGTGGGCATCGGCTGTCTGCCGGATCTGCCGGTTCAGCAGGCGGCGTTTCTGCTTCAAAGCGGCGATTTGCTTCCGGAGGGCAGCGGCCCGCTGCCGCTCTCCCTGCTTTCCGGCGGCGGTCAGATCGGCGTAAAGGGCAACCAGCTCCTTTTCGGCCTGCTCATCCCGGTCGTACAGTTCCTTATAAACAGACGGATCAAACTCCTGAATCCCATCCTTGAAATGCTTCTGCAGAATGCCGGCGGAGCGCTGCAGCTGCCTGGCCCGGCGGATCGCTTCCCGGCGGCTTCGTTTTTCCTCCGGATTGGAGCGGGGCAGCGCCCTGGCCCGGCGCAGAATCTCCGGGTCAAACTGCCGCAGCGCCTCGGGGCCGCCTTCCGTCAAAGCCTTCGCCCTGGCCAGCTCCTGATCCAGCGCGCCGTCCCGGAACTTATCCAGCTCCCGGATGACAAAATCCGCGATTTCAATTTGCTGGTTCTGCTCCCGCTCTGCCCGGACAGCCCGCACAGCCGCCTTTCGCTCCGCCCGGTCGGCATGCCGCAGCTTTTTCTTCCGCTGCTCCACTTCATGGGAGGGCGCCTTACCGGCGTTTTCCCTGGCGGTGCGGATCAGCTCTGCCGTCTCCAGCAGATCCTTTTCGCTCAGAAGGCCGTTGCTGTAGTCCTCAAAGAAGGCCCGCAGCTTCAGCACCTGCACGATACCCTGCTGCCGGGTGTCGGTCAGGTCATAGAACAGATAGGGAATCAGATTCAGCAGGGCGCCTGCTGCGGCGGCAAAGATCAGAATCCCCGTCAGGCTGGAGAGAATCTGCGGGTCATAAAGGGCATCATAGGCGTTCAGCGCCTCCATGGCCGTAATCCCCTGAGCGGCCGCCCGTTCGGCGATGGTCTGAGCCACCGTCAGTCCGCTGGGCAGCAGTCGGTCTGCCACCTCCGGGACGGTAAGGATCCGCTGCGCCTGCTCCAGGGCGATGCCGCCCGCCGTATAAATCCGGGGCAGCACGCCACTGGTCACCATGCCGATCAGACTGCCGATCAGGCCCACGGCGGCGAACATGCCATCAATCCGTTCGCCGGATATGTAGTGCTGATAGTCCCGGATATCCGCCTGAATGCTGGGGCCCAGCACGATGGAAAAGGATCCCACCAGCGCGTTCAGATACATGAAGATCAGCACCAGCCAGATGTTGCCTGATGCCGGATACAGCAGCAGAATCAGGAAAATGTTCAGCAGATTGGTCAGAATCAGCACCCGCTTCTTTCCGTACCGGCGGATGGCGAAGGGGGCCGCCATCATGCCCCAGAGGGCGGCGTCTCCGTAAATGAAGGTGATGACCGCGTACATATTGGAGGAGCAGGCGCCGCCGTACTGATAGAGCCAGTAAAGCAGGGTCAGCTGCGCGCCTTCCAGAAAGCCGATCCACCCGGCGCAGGAAATAATCCAGAAATACTTGTTGCGGGCCACCTCCCGCAGAGCGTCCAGCAGCCGGATTCGCACCGCATGAGAGCGGGCCTGAAGGGTCTTTTCCCGGGTGTTGGCGTACACCATGAGGCTCAGCAGCATACCGACCACCGCAATGGGCGGATAGACGATCCGGTAGAGCCGGATGTCATTGAGACTGCCGTTTGTGAGGAAGGAGGCGCACAGCGGCATCAGCGGGTTGATGATGGTGGGTCCGATGGAATAGATGACCGACTTGAAGCCCAGCACATCCGTGCGCTCCCGGGAATCAGGCGAAAGCACATAGATCAGGTTCTCATAGGAATCCCTGAAAAAATTGAAAAAGAACTGAAAGCCGATGTTGAACAGCAGCACAGTGGTGCATTTCCAGAACATGCTCATCCGCTCGTAGGGCATCCAGACAAAGCCGATCGCCAGCAGGGCGGAGGGAATGCCCATTCTGATCAGGAAGGGCCGGTACTTTCCCTCCCGGGAGCGGCTGTTGTCGACAATGCCGGCCCGGAGAGCGGTCAGCGGAATGCTGGCGGCCATGGCCAGCAGATACAGGACATACATCCGCTGAGGGTCGATGCCGATGGTGTTGCCGATCAGGGTATTGCTGGTGGAGAGGATCATGCCGCCCACAATGGTGATGATGGCATAGACACCGATGCCGCCGAAGCTGTAGGCGCAGATCTCCTTATAATTCATATACCGCCCTTCCGGCGGGGTTTTCCAGTGGCTCCGCGCCCGGGAGAGCAGCGCGCCCGCCTTCTGCAGTGCGGTCATGGATTCTTCCTCCCTTCATACTGCAAAACGATCCGGTGCTGACCGGGAGCGGTGTCAAAGGACAGCTCCCCCTTCCGCCAGCGCACCTCCGCCTGCTGTCCGTCTATCTGAACCGATACCGGGCAAGCGGGAGAAAAGAGAACCGTCCGCCCCCGGCAGGGCTCCTCCTGCCGACAGGTCAGCACGCAGCTGCCGGCTTTTTCATCCCGCGTCCAGGACTGCATTTCACCGCAGACCGCCCTGGGATAGGGCCGGCTGAAGGCCTCCATCAGCGGAGAATCCAGAAAACGGTCGTTGAAATGCCAGTAAGTCTGGCTCCAGCCCCGGGAATCAAAAATACCCAGAACATACTTCATATGGGGCAGCAGCCGCGGGTCGTTATCTCCGATGCCGCCCCACTCTCCCACCAGCACCGGCAGCTGCAGACGCTGCTGGGTACGGCGGTGCTCGTCAAAGATGGCGGTGATCCGGTCGTTGCTGGCGTGGACATAGGCCTCGCTGTCCACCATGATGTCGTAGCCGTGGGGAGAAAAGCACTGCTGCGGCTCCTGTCTGCCGGAAACCTCTATGGGCACGGCGCTGCAGGGAATGCCCAGATTGGAGTAGTAGCAGTTTTCGATGGCGATGATGCCCCGGTCGGTGACCTGCCGGATGGCGGCAGAGATGCGGTTTAAGAAGGGATTGTACCGCTCAGTGTCAAAGCGGCGCACCAGCGGCTCCCCTGCCCGGACAATCCGGGAAAGAACCGCGCCGCTGTACTGATTCAGCAGCCGCCCCCGGCGCTCCTTATGAAACAGGTCGCCCAGCAGCTGCTTTTTGCTGATGCTGCCGTCGGTCAGGGAGACTTTGATCAGACTGCCGATGAGCTTCCGGAAGATTTTTCCGCCGTCGGTGCCGGGGTAGGGCTCGTTGATCAGGTCGAAGCCGAACAGCGCCGGCTTGTCCCCGAACCGCCGGGCCAGATGCTGCCAGAAGGCGGCGTAGTGCTCCAGAAGCCTCCTGCCCTGACAGGGCGCATTCTCCCAGAAATGGTCAAAGGAACGGTGCACCGCCTTGTCCCACCAGTATTTCTCATCCCAAATGAACCGGATGGGGGTGGGTTTATGCCCATCCGTAAGGCAGGCCCAGAGGGGTGCGCCGTCACCGCTCCAGCCGGTGCCGAAATCCGAGTACAGATCCTGATGGATGTCCAG
>JAQXNQ010000124.1 GCA_029098085.1 Oscillospiraceae bacterium | reverse complement strand
CGATGGGCTGGGCCAGATCGCTTGTCAGCTCAAAGGCGTCGGCATAGCGGCGGATGCGCTCCTGCCGGTCGTCGGCGCTGACACCGAAGACGTCGGCCACGAAGTTGAGAAACTGGATGCCGGTCATAAAGTCGTAGAGGTCCGGATTGTCCGGGATGTAAGCCAGCTTGGCCTTGCAGGCCAGGGGATTTTCCTTCAGCGAGGTGCCGTCCAGCCAGATCTCGCCGCTGTCGAACTGCAGGATGCCGCAGCAGGCCTTGATGGTGGTGGTCTTGCCGGCGCCGTTGTGGCCGATGAAGCCGTAAATCTCACCGGGGCGGATGTGGAGGGACAGATCGTCCACCGCCTTCTTGTCTCCGTAGGTTTTGGTCAGATGCTCGATTTTCAGCATAGTTACTGCCTCCTTTGCGGCTCTATCCTAAGGCTTCCACCGGGTGGAAGGTCAAGAAATATTTTTGAAAAACGAAGAAATTCTTCAGTTTTCCTCCCGGGGCACCGGGTGGACGATGGGCAGCTTCAGTCCGCCGGACTTGAGAAACATCGTCATGGCGATGAACTCCTGCCCCAGCAGTTCCATGAGCTCCTCCTCAGTGAACTGGCAGGCCCGGGTGGCGCTGATGGTGCTGACGCCGTAGGTGAAGATCCAGAGCTGGCGGAAGAGCACCATCGCCTCCTGCTCGGTAAAGCCGTAATCCCGCTGGATCACGCCGATGCACCAACGGGCGCTGCCGCCCAGCTCCTGAAAGAGATCCTCGAAGCTGCGGGCGGTCTCGTTTTCCGACATGAACAGCAGCTGAAAGAGCTTGGGTTCCTCGATGGCGAAGAGGATCATCTGCATGCCGAACTGCTTGAAGGCGGGGGTGTAGTGGTTGGCCTTTTCTGCGTACTGTTCAAAGCGGTCCATGGCCGCCCTGTGTACCTCCTGCTGCACCTCCTCCATATTCTTGAACACAGTGAAGATGGGCCGGGCGGAGCTGCCCAGCCGGGCCCCAAGCTCCCGGGAGGTGAGGGCCTCCGGCCCCCGCTCGCTCACCAGCGCCAGGGCGGCGGCGACGATCTCTTCCCTCGTGAATTTCGGCTTTGGCGGCATAACCCCACGTCCTTTCCTGCATTATGATTCAAAACGGATGTTTTGCATCGCTTGATTTATTATAGAACGGAAAAATAGGTTTGTCAATGCCCCGGACAAAAAACGAACCGCGGGATACCGCGGTCCGTTCAAATTACTCGTTGCTTTTGCTCTCCGCAGGTTTGACGGTGATGGTTTTGGCGCGTTTGCGCTTGCGATTGCGCTTGCGGGGCAGCTTGCGCACGGTGATGACCTCGCCGCCCAGCCGGCACAGGCTGAACAGGGAGGCGGGCAGCGCCTCGTCGGTGAAGACCCGGCACACGCCGTGCCAGCCCTCCCCCTCCGGCGTCTGACGCAGGATGGTGTAGAACCGGCCGTGCTCCATGCAGCGGGAGCGGGCCACATAGCTGTGCTCAATCTGATACCAGTTGCCGTTGCAGAGCCAATTTTCGCACTTGGGGCACCGAAACACCCGGGCATTGCGGCTTTTGAGGCAGTCCCCCTCGGCGGGAAAGCGGCCGCAGTCCCGGTCCAGCAGGGCCTCGCCGGTCTGGTAAACCTCCTCCAGGGCCTGCTCCGCCTCCCGGGCGGCGTTTTCCCGGCGCTGGCGGCTCAGCTCCCGCTCCCGGAGCGTCAGCTCCTGCTCCGAGGGCAGTTCCCCCAGCCGGCGGATCATCTCCGCGCCGATGCGGGCGGTGTAGTAGGCGTCGTTGCAGGCGTCGTGGAATTCCCGCTGCTCGTCCAGCCCCAGGGCCTCCACCGCGTCCTTCAGGGCGGTCTGCTGGTCGGTGCCCAGAATCATCAGGTCAAAGGCCCGCTGCAGATCGTAGATCTCCAGGGAGAGGTATTCCTCCAGGCCGTACCAGGCCAGGTTCAGATCCAGCACCCGGGCGTCGCTGGGCCCCCAGGTGAAGAAGGTGGCCTGGTCGCCGCACCAGCGGAAGAACTGATCCACCACCTCCGGGAACCGGTCGGCCCGGAACAGCTCCTTCTGGTCCAGGGGGAGCATTTTGCGCACCCGGTGGTGGAGCTTGCGGTGAATGGTGGGACGAACGTAGGCAGAGAAC
>JAQXNQ010000123.1 GCA_029098085.1 Oscillospiraceae bacterium | reverse complement strand
CTTCCGCAGGGGCATATGAGCTTTATGTCCGATTGATGTTTGCCGGGGGGAACCCGCTTCAGCGGCGCGGCCCTACGTCGCGGGTGTCAATGGGACAGAAGCCCAGCTTCAGAGCGGGCGATTCCGACAAAAGGGTAAAGTCGTCATGATCTGCGTCCGCAAAGCAGGTATCGGCGATGACGCTGCCGTCCTCCATGCCGTACAGGCTGCGCATGTCTTCCAGCGACAGGGTGCGGCCGCTGTCCCTGTGGCGGAACAGCACCGGTTCGGCATGGCTCCGGTCGAAGATCAGATTGTTGTGGGCGGCGCAGCAGCGGGTCGGATACCCGTCGAAATCCGGGCCGTAGATGGGCACGTTGTCTGCGAGAATGATGTTGCGGTCGAAGATCAGTCCCAGATGCAGCTCGGGCTTGCTCAGACGGAGCATATACTCATCGGAGAAAGCAAAGATATTGTTCCGGACCGTATTCATGCAGCCGTAGTGCTGGTGATAGCCGGTTTCGGAGGTACGGTAGCAGATGTTGTTTTCCAGCGTGATATAGCTGCTGCCCTCATCGGTATACAGTGCCCAGCCGCCGTAAAAACGCGCCTTGATGTCGTGGATGACATTGCCGCTGACGATGGTGCCGGGCTGCAGACCCAGCAGATAGATGCCGCCCATGTCGGACAGCACGCCCTGCCCCAGATGGTGAATGTGGTTCTTTTCGATCCGGTTGTCCCGGGTGATGCTGTCGGCGTAGCCCCAGATCCAGCCCACCGAAATGCCGGTGTAGTACAGATCCGCGATCTCGTTGTGGGAGACCTCGTTTTCATAGGTGTCCATCAGCAGAATACCGCAGCCTGCCAGATACCGCCGCCCCATGTGAAGAATGGTGTTGTCCGAGATCAGATTGCCCCAGGTGTGCCGCTGAGGCTGTCCGGGATCCTTGCCGCCGGTCATCCGGATGCCGCAGGCACCGCCCTGCAGCAGCTGATTGCCGGTCATCCGGCAGCTCTGGCAGCCCCTCCGGAGGACGATGCCGGTCAGGCCGAAGCAGCTGAGGGTGCAGTCCTCCACGGTGCAGCCATGGGCCTCACAGAATTCCAGCATGCCCGGCGCCGCGCAGACCGACTGAGGGTCAGAGGCCCGCATATCCTCGGAATTGGGATCGGTCGATTCCCCCGCATCCAGCTGGGCAGGGCTGCAGTAGTCGCCGCGGGAACAGATGAAGTGCAGATTCTTCAGCCGGATCCGCTGGGCCTTTCCCTTTTCCGGGTCGCCCTGCACCGAGATCAGGGTGGTCAGCACCGGAGCCCAGACCTCGATGGACTCCGGCGTCTGAGCCTCATCCCGGGGAATGTAGTAGAGCATGCCGTTCGGACGGTCCAGGTACCACTGATTGGGTCTTTTGAAGGCCTCCGCCAGATTTTCCAGGTAATACTCCATACAGGATTTGGTCCCGGCCACGGCGTTGACCTCAAACCGGGAGCGGTAGCGGCAGGTGACCTTGCGGGTTTCGGGGTCATAGCTTTCCACCGGCGTGTGCTCGTCGATCCAGTAATGGGTGAAGCTGACCAGCATGTCCTCCGGCCGGTAGATGTCGGCGGGGAAATCTCCCTCCCGGGCGATGAACCACTTGGAGCCGTCCCACAGATCGCCGTGGGGATTCTCCACCCCCTCCGGTACCATGAATCCGGTTTCGGGATAGCGGGTCAGGTCGGCCCGGATGCCGTCCACATACAGGTCGGTGAAGGCCCACTCTCCGCTTTTGACCTCGGGGATGAAAGCCGCGAAGCAGTCTGTTCCCCGGAAAACGGAGCGGGTGAAGCCGGTGATCCGGCGGCCGCCGCTGATGGTTGCCGGCGAAGCGCCGAAGGATTCGATGGTGACCGCATCGGTAGTTTCATCAATGACCAGCGTCTGCTTCAGCGTGTAAACGGAGTCCATGATTTTGATGGAAACCGGCTGCTTCATGCCGCCACGGCGCAGCTCCCGGATTTTGCGAAGTGCCTGCTCCAGCGAAGGAAGCGGGCCGTTGCCGTTCTGATCGGGCTGCGGCGTGAGGCCGGAGTACCGGGAATTGCCTGCTGCCTGTGAAACGTAAAAGGTGGATGCGTTGCTGAAATTATACATGAGAAGTTTCCCCTTTCCAGACGGGCGGGAAGCTGCCGCTTCTCCGCCCTGCTTCTGATGTCCTCATTATATCGTAATCGACACGCGGAAACAATATCCCCAATAGGCAGCCGGATACCCTTTTATTCCTGCTGATCCCAGGCCTGACAGAAGGCTTCCACGTTTTTCAGCGGGACGTCCCAGTTCATTTCGCTCTGACCGATCAGACCGCCTCCGTTGACATGAAGCAGCCGGATCATGGTCCGGGCCGCGTTCCGGACATCCTGCGGCGTGCCGTGGGGCAGGATGGTCTGGCGGCTGATCTCGCCCCAGAAGGTGATCTTGCCGGCGAACTGCTCCGCCACCTTTTCAACGCCCATGCACCAGAGCTGAGAGTTGATGGCGTCCACGCCCATCTCGATGAAATGGGGATAGAGGTCGAAGATGTAGCCGTCGCTGTGGAAGAAGACCTTTTTTCCGGCGGCGTGGATTCGGTCGAACAGCTCCTGATACAGGGGCTTGAAGATTTTGACCCAGGAGGCGGGCGAGATCAGCAGACTGATCTGGGTGCCCCAGTCGTCGCCGAAGGGGATGCCGTCCACATCCATGGAAATCCAGGCGTCCACATAGCTGCGCATAAAGTCCATGACCAGGTCGATCATCTCAAACAGCTCCGGCTCCTCCAGCGCAATGTCGCAGAACAGATCCTCGGTGCCCCGCAGAAACTGCAGCCGCTCAAAGACACTGATCCATCCGCCAAGGAGGAATTTCCCGGTTTTGCGCCCCTCGGCGATCCGGGCGGCAATGGCGTCTTTCTGCCTGTCCCACTGGCGCAGGAACTCCGCTTTGGGGGAGACATACCCCTTCATGGCGTCATAGTCGGCGAAAACCGGCTCCTTGACCTCGCCGATGACGCCGGGCTGAATGTTGACCCATTTGCTGCCCCAGGGATCCACAAAGGTTCCTCTCTGATAGTATTCCGGTGAGGAGCCGTGGTCAAAGGGACCGACAAAAGAGGCGATGTCAATTCTGTCGGCATAGCGGGCCTGCAGCCGAGTAAAGGCCTCGCCGTGTACCATCTGAGCCGCGGGCAGCGCCCAGATGTCCATGGGGATGCGGTCGGTGCCCTGAAAGCTCAGAGTGCGCAGAATGCGTTCCCGTCCGGTCATGGGTTCCTTGTGTGTCATGATCATTCCTCCGATCGGATTTTGCGGAAAGACTTGTCCGCTTTGGTCTGACGTGCTATAGTGTTATCATAGCGCTTTTGCTTTTGTTCCGCATTCGAGAAAAAACATCGTACAAAATCAAAAGGATCTGAGGAGGAT
>JAQXNQ010000122.1 GCA_029098085.1 Oscillospiraceae bacterium | reverse complement strand
AAAGATGCCGTTTTCACAGAAGGGCACCACATGGTCGGCGTCACCGGCCACCAGCACGATGGGGATGCGGTTTCGGGTCAGGTCGTCCAGATGATCCAGAGGCATGTCCCGGTAGGCCAGCAGCCGGGAGACGCTGTCCAGTCCCAGAGCGTCCAGAATCTCGGACAGGTCGGGGTTCAGCGGTTCGCCCACGCCGAAGCCGCAGGGGCAGCTCATGTAGTTGATCACCGGCGCATCCAGATAGAGACAGGAGACCAGCTCGGGATACCGGGCGGCCAGCTTGACGGCGATGAGTCCGCCGCAGCTCATGCCCACCAGCGCGCATTTTGGTTTCAGGTGATGGCGGGCCGTGACAAAGCGGATGAACCGGGCCTTGCGGTCCAGATCGTCGCTTGTGCCCCAGCGGTTCCGGTTCTGGATGTAGCACAGATGAAAGCCCAGCTCCAGCAGCCGGCACTCGGTTTCGGGGAAGGCGTCCCGGTACTCGGTCTTGACGGCCAGTCCGCCGCAGGCCGTGCCGGTCTTCGGGAAGACGATCAGGGCTTCATAGCCTTCAAAGGTAAGCGCTTCACAGTCGAAGCCGTTCCATTTTTCCATGGGATCAGATCCTTTCTACAAATCAGGCCCCTCCGCAGCGTGTGCAGAGAGGCCTGATGATTATCCTTTTGCCTTGGCCGCTGCCTTCATCCGCAGGCTCTTGTCCAGAATCCGCTTGCGCAGGCGCAGGCTCTTGGGTGTGACCTCGATCAGCTCGTCCTCGGCGATGAACTCGATGCACTGCTCCAGGCTCATTTCCTTGTGGGGGATCAGCCGCAGGGCGTCATCCGAACCGGCGGCGCGGGTGTTGGTCAGCTGCTTGCGCTTGCAGACGTTGACCACCAGATCCTCCGCTTTGGGGGACTGGCCGACGATCATGCCTTCGTACACCTCGGTGCCGGCGGGGATGAACAGCTGGCCCCGCTCCTGGGCATTGAACAGGCCGTAGGCCACGGCGGTGCCGGTCTCGAAGGCGATCAGCGAGCCGGTGGTGCGGCGGGGAATGTCGCCCTTCATGGGCTGGTAGTCCTCAAAGACCGAGGCCATGATGCCCTCGCCCTTGGTGTCGGTGAGGAACTCGTTCTTGTAGCCGAACAGGCCTCTGGCGGGGATCAGGAACTCCAGCTTGACCCGGCTGCCCTGGGGGGTCATCTGCTGCAGCTCGCCCTTGCGGTAGCCCATCTTTTCCATGACCGCGCCCATGGACTCCTCGGGCACATCCACCACCAGCCGCTCAATGGGCTCGCAGAGGACGCCGTCGATTTCCTTCATCATGGCGCGGGGGGTGCTGACCTGGAACTCATAGCCCTCCCGGCGCATGGTTTCAATGAGGATGGACAGGTGCATCTCGCCCCGTCCGGAGACCAGAAAGCTGTCGGCGGAATCGGTGTCCTGCACCCGCAGGGAGACGTCCTTCAGAAGCTCCCGGTAGAGCCGGTCGCGGATCTGGCGGGAGGTGACGAACTTGCCCTCTCTGCCGGCGAAGGGGGAGGTGTTGACCGAGAAGGTCATCTCCACCGTGGGCTGGCTGATCTTCTGGAAGGGCAGGGGCTCCACCGCTTCGGGATCGCAGAGGGTTTCGCCGATGGTGATGTTCTCAATGCCGGAGATGCAGACGATGTCGCCCACCGTGGCGGACTCGCAGGGAACCCGCTTGAGGCCGTCGATCTGGTAGAGGGTGACCACCTTGCCCTTGTAGCGGGTGTCGGGATTGTGGAAGTCGCAGACGGTGACCTCCTGACCGGGCTTGACCACGCCCCGGGTCACCCGTCCGACGGCGATGCGGCCCACATAGTCGTTGTAATCAATGGCCGAGACCATCATCTGGAAGGGGCCGTCCTCGTCGCCCTGGGGAGGATCGATGTGCTCAAGGATCTTGTCAAACAGGGGCCGCAGGTCGGTGCCGGGGGTCTCGGGCCCCAGGCTGGCGGTGCCGTTTCTGCCGGAGCAGTACACCACCGGGCTGTCCAGCTGCTCATCAGTGGCGCCCAGGTCGATCAGCAGCTCCAGCACCTCGTCCTCGATCTCGTAGAGGCGGGCGTCGGGACGGTCGATCTTGTTGACCACCACGATGATCTTGTGGCCCAGCTCCATGGCCTTCTGCAGCACGAAGCGGGTCTGGGGCATGCAGCCCTCAAAGGCGTCCACCAGCAGCAGAATGCCGTCCACCATCTTCAGAACCCGTTCCACCTCGCCGCCGAAGTCGGCATGGCCGGGGGTGTCGATGATGTTGATCTTGGTGCCCTGATAGTAGGCCGAGGTGTTCTTGGCCAGGATGGTGATGCCCCGTTCCCGTTCCAGCGCGTTGGAGTCCATGACCCGGTCCTCCACCACCTGGTTTTCCCGGAAGGCGCCGCCCTGCTTGAGCATCTCGTCCACCAGGGTGGTCTTGCCGTGGTCAACGTGGGCCACGATGGCGATGTTGCGTAAATCCTGTCTGATCAAATTCAATTCCTCCGTTTTCTTTACACTTGACGCCGCTTCGAAAAGGTCGTGCGGCGGGTTTTGTATATGGATAAAACCACGGATCGTCGCCCTGTATCGGCGGCGGTCATTTGTGGTATTTATTCCCATTGCCAATCATAAACCCCCGATACACCTGCTCCAGCAGCATGACCCGGGCCAGCTGGTGGGGAAAGGTCATGGGGGACATGGACAGCCGCAGGTCGCCCCGGGCCTTGACCTCATCGGACAGTCCCCAGGAGCCGCCGATGACGAAGATCAGCTGGCTTTTGCCCATGAGGGGGATCTGCCGGAGCCTGTCGGCCAGGTCGGGGGAGGAGAGGAGCTTTCCCTCGATGCAGAGGGGGATGACAAAGGCGTCTTTGGGGATTTTTCTCAGAATCTGTTCGCCTTCCTTTAAAAGGCACTGGGCGATCTCTTTGTCCGACGGGTCGTCGGGCAGACGGCTTTCGGGCAGCTCCTGGATGGTCAGCCGACAGAAGGCGGACAGCCGCTTCTGGTACTCCCGGCAGGCATCGGTCAGGTATTGCTCCTTGAGCTTGCCGACGCAGAGAATGGTCACGTTCAGCATGCCAGCACCGTCACCTTTCCGTCGCTGACCTTGGGCAGCACGTCCATCCGGTAATCCCGGTTCAGCAGCAGCCCGCAGTCGGACAGGTACTCCTCCACCGTCCGGAAGGCCAGCTCGGGGAGGTTGTTGTGCTCGCTCAGGTGGGCCAGCCGGATCTGGGTGGCGCCGCTGCGGATCAGCTTCTCCAGCGTCTCGGCACACTGCAGGTTGGACAGGTGTCCCTTCCGCCCGGCGATGCGCTGCTTGAGAAAGTAGGGATAGGGGCCGTTTTTCAGCATGACCTCGTCATAGTTGGACTCCAGCATGACAAAATCACAGCCGCTGATCCCCTCCAACACCTCGGCGGACACATAGCCCAGGTCGGTGCAGACGGCGGCCGAAACCCCGTCGGGGGTATGTATTCGGTAGCCTACGCTGCCGGGGCTGTCGTGGGAGGTGGGGAAGGGGAGAATCTCGTAGCCGTCAAGCTCCACCTTTCCGTCCAGCACCCGCAGCTCCTGGGTACCGGAGATCCGCCCCGAATCCAGGAGGCTCCGGAGGGTTCCGTCGCTGCCGTAGACCGGGATGTGATACCGGGTGGAGAGGGGCTCAAGACCCTTGACGTGGTCGCTGTGCTCGTGGGTGAGGAAAATGGCCTTCACCCGTTCAGGGGAAACGCCGGCCGATTCCAGCAGCCGCTTGCAGCTGCGGATGCCGATGCCGGCGTCGAAGAGAATGCCGCCCTCCAGATCCCCCAGATAGGTGGCGTTACCGCTGGAGGAGCTGCAGAGATTAAAATAGAATGACACAGAATTGCCTCCGGATCAGGATTTAAAGCATGATGGCATGCCAAAAACGCCGTGCAGACCTGTCCGCACAGCGCCGCCGCTTCAGCGGGCTAATTCCCGGGCTTCCTCGGGGATCGTGATCTTCCGGATGTCAGCGCCCAGGGACCGGAGCTTTTTCTCAATGGCGTCATAGCCCCGCTCGATATAGTGGATGTCCTCGATCTCGGTGACGCCCTCGGCGGCCAGACCGGCGATGATCATGGCAGCGCCCGCCCGTAGGTCGTTGGCCTTGACCGGCGCGCCCTTGAGCCTGCCCACACCCTGGATGACGGCTACCTTACCGTCCACCGAAATATCGGCGCCCATCCGGCGCAGCTGATCCACATACTTGAACCGGCTGTCGAAGATGCTCTCGGTGACGATGCTGGTGCCCTCGGCCAGGGTCAGCAGGGTGGAAATCTGAGGCTGCATGTCGGTGGGGAAGCCGGGATAGGGCATGGTTTTGATGTTGGCCTTCTGCAGCTTGCCGCTGCCGATGACCCGGACGCTGTCGTCGTACTCCTCCACCGTGACGCCCATCTTCTGCAGTTTGACGGTGATGGACTCCAGATGCTTGGGGATGACCCCCCGGATCAGCACGTTTCCGCCGGTGGCGGCGGCGATGACCATGAAGGTGCCCGCCTCGATCTGGTCGGGGATGATGGAATACTGGGTGCCGTGGAGGTGCTCCACGCCCCGGATCTTGATGACATCAGTGCCGGCGCCCATGATGTCGGCGCCCATGGAGTTGAGGAAGTTGGCCAGGTCGACGATATGGGGCTCCTTGGCGGCGTTTTCGATGATGGTCAGGCCGTCGGCCTTGCAGGCGGCCATCATGACGTTGGCGGTGCCGCCAACGGTCACCATGTCGAAGTAGATCCGTCCGCCGGTCAGGTGGTCGGTCTCCAGATGGACCATGCCGCCCTCCACCGAGTCGGAGGCGTTCAGGGCAGCGAAGCCCTTCAGATGCTGGTCGATGGGCCGGGTGCCCAGGTCGCAGCCGCCGGGGAGGGAAACATCGGCCACGCCGATCTTGCCCAGCAGCGCGCCGAGAAAATAGTAGGACGCCCGCATGTTCTTGGCCAGGTCGTAGTCGACCTGATGGCCGGTGAGGCGGCGGGGATCGATGCGGAGGGTGGTGCGGTTGAGCATCTTCACCTCAGCGCCCAGGCGCATGAGGATTTTGATGCTCCAGTCGATATCGCTGATGCTGGGGATATTTTCTATGATAACCGGTTCGTCGGAAAGAAGGGCGGCGGGCAGGATGGCCACGGCAGCGTTTTTCGCGCCGCTGATGGAGACTTCACCCTGCAGTTGATTGCCGCCTTTGATAACATACTTTTCCAAAGCGACACCCCTTTTATGATTTTGTGGAGGCGGAGTGGATCCGCGGGCGGAGCGGCCCGAAGGCGTCCGCCGGGGATGGCTTGTCCGTTTCGGGACGCCATCCGGGCTCTGAGGCCATATAGAAGGCTCTCCGGCTGCAGCCGGGAGCGAAGGGTCAAAGGAAGGCAGCTTCTTTTCTGCGAAATGAGCGCAGTAATACAAGGAAGCACGCATCTTTACCGTTATCAGTATACCACATCAGGGGACAGATTAAAAGATGTTTTTTTCGAAAAATCCGGATTTTTTTGAAGGGATGGGCCGCTTTTTGAGGGAGAGGCAGCGGGAGCCTGCTGTATGGAGTGAATGGACGGGGCCGTTGGGGGGATGTTGGCCGCTGCTGTGTTTCGATTCGGTAAGCCGCAGGGGTGATCATCGGTCACCCGCAGCCTGACGGTGTGCTGCTGCTCCCGATTGAATTTGAAACGCTGCGGCATACATAAAAAGAGCGTGCGCAGTCGAAGGGCTGTACCGGGGACGCCGTCTCCGACGACTGCGGGTGCGGCAGACTGTTCTCCTTCGGCGTTTTCCTGCCGACAGATTTGGAGAATCATGGGAAAAGCAAATCCGCCCTTCTGCCGGAGCAGACGGGCGGAAGAAGAATGCCTTTTTCGGTTTGGGCTTTAGAAATCCTGCACCATTTCCATGACGATCTGCTCCCAGCGGATCAGATTGTTCAGGTCGTGGCCGGCGGAGCTGATGTCTTTGAGGACGATGTCACAGCTGCAGCCGTTGCGCTTGACGGCAGAAAGGGTGCGGCCGATTTCTTTGCGGAGGGCGTCCTCGTCCAGATGGGTGGCCAC
>JAQXNQ010000121.1 GCA_029098085.1 Oscillospiraceae bacterium | reverse complement strand
CCGCTCATTTTGAGCAGTTCATGACCGGACCCTACACCGACCTGTTCCGGTACATCCGGGACAAGGGCGTCTTCTCCTCCTTCTTTGTCTGCGGCGACGCCACCCGCAACATCGAGGCCATGTGCCAGACCGCTCCCGACTCCATCTCGGTGGACGAAAACGTCAATCTGCTGGCTGCCAAGGAGATTTCCGAACGGTACAACGTGGTCATCGGCGGCAACATCCCTCTGACCTCCATCATGCTGCTGGGCAATCAGCAGGACAACATGAAATTTGCCGTGGAGCTGCTGGATTCCGTCAAGGTCAAGAAGAACTTCATTCTGGCCCCCGGCTGCGACATGCCCTATGACGTGCCCATCGAAAATGCCATCGGCGTTGCACAGGCTGCCATCGAGACCGATGCCGTCCGCGAAATGGTGAAGAATTACCAGGCCGAGGAGATCGACACCTCCGGTGTGGAGATTCCCGACTACGCAAACCTGAAGAAGCCCCTGATTGAGGTCTTTACCCTGGACTCCGCCCAGTGCGCCGCCTG
Source organism: Oscillospiraceae bacterium (assembly GCA_029098085.1). Taxonomy (GTDB): domain Bacteria; phylum Bacillota; class Clostridia; order Oscillospirales; family Ruminococcaceae; genus Faecivivens. Next base: position 2,931 of record JAQXNQ010000121.1, on the reverse strand, counting down.
CGGCTATATGATGAACGCCGCCCATCAGGCTGTGGAGACCTTTGGTGATGCCATCGACATGGTGGAATACAAGTTCATCTACAAGGAAAACGTCGCCCGCTGCGTCAAGATGGGCGTGCCCAACCTGCCCTCCATGTACATCAACGGCGAGCTGAAGTACCGTTCCATCATCCCCACCAGAGCCGAGCTGGAGCAGGCCATCCGGGAAGCCATCGAAGCCTGCGGCAAATAAGCCATGAGCCGGCTGTATCTGATCACCGGCTTTCTCGGCGCGGGGAAAACCACCTTTCTGAAGCATTTCATCCGGCTCTTTGCCGGACAGAAGATCCGGCTGATCGTCAATGAATTCGGCAGGGAAGGCGTCGATGGTGCGCTCCTTGCCGATCTGGGCGCCTTCCTGCAGGAAATTTCCGGCGGCTCGGTGTTCTGCTCCTGCCGCCTGGATCAGTTTGAGAAGGTGCTGCGTCAGTCCGCCGGTCTCCATGCGGATGTGATCCTGGTGGAGGCCTCCGGCCTGTCCGATCCCACCGGTGTCCGGCGGCTGTTTGCCCAGACAGAGCGGTTCCCGGATATCGACTATCGGGGAGCTGTCTGCCTCATCGACGCGGTGCGCTTCCCCAAGCTCTACGCCACCGCCCGCACCTGCGTCAAGCAGCTGGCCTCCAGCGATGTGGCTGTGGTCAACAAGACCGACCTGGCAAGCAGCGATCAGCTGAGCCGAACGCTGGAGCTGATCCGGGGACAGCGTCCGGATATGCCGGTGCTCACCACCGCCTTCGGCGCGGTGAATGAAACGCTGCTGGACATGCTGGACAGGGCCCGCGCCCTGCCGGAGCAGGATATGCCGCTGACGGCCGATCTGACCCTGCGTAAACTGGCTGTCCGGATCGCGCCGGACATCGCCCCCTATGACCTGCAGAAGTTCATCGAGATGTTCGCCGAAAACACCTTCCGGGTCAAAGGCTTTATTCAGACATCCGAAGGGCTGCGACTGGCTGACTGCGTCGGCAACGTGGTATCGGTCGCACCCTGCGAAGGGGCATCCGTTCCGCCGGAGCGCATCGGCTGGCTCAACATTCTCTCCGGCGCCGGCATGCCGGTGCAGAAGGCGGTGCGGGAGGCCTGCCGGTGGTATGAACGCCATATCCTTGAAGTACAGTGACTGAAAACGGAGGAAACGAATATGATCGACCTTTTCAGCAGGGCCGAAGCGGGAGAAAGCCTGACCAGGGAGGACGCCCTGCGGCTGCTGACCATTGAAAACGGCAGCGCTGATTATTACCGGCTGCTGGGCATTGCCAACCGGGATGCCCGCAAGCGTTTTGGCGGCAGAGGACAGATTTTCGCTCAGATCGGCATTGAAGCGTCCCCCTGTCCGGCGAACTGCGGCTTCTGTTCGCTGGCCAAAGATGTTTTCCGCCCCTGCGACAGCTTTGAGCTGCCCCTCTGCGAAGCGGAGCGGCTGACCGATCAGCTGGTCAGGGACGGAGCCGATGAGCTGTTTCTGATGACCACCGTCAACTACGGGAAGGATCCGTTTCTGCGCTACGCTGCCGCCATTAAGAAGCATCTGCCCGACGGCATGCGCTTTGTCGCCAACGTGGGGGATTTTGACGAAGCCTACGCCAGGGAGCTGAAACGTGTCGGCTTTACCGGCGTCTACCATATCCGCCGGCTGGGGGAAGGCGTCGACACCTGTCTGGAGCCCGCTCAGCGGATCCGGACGCTGGACGCCGTGAAGAAGGCTGGTCTGGAGCTGTACTATTGCGTGGAGCCCATCGGGCCGGAGCATACACCGGAGGAAATCGTGACCGAAATGTTCCGGGCCAGGGAATACCCCGTAGAGGTGATGGCTGTCATGAAGCGGATCGGTGTCCCCGGCACCAGACTGTACAGCCGCGGGGAAATCTCCGCGGCGCAGCTGGCGAAAATCTGCGCCGTGACCGAGCTGTGTGTCCGCCCCAAACGGGCCATGGGCGTTCACGAGCCGGACGAGCTCTGTCTGATGTCCGGCGCCAACCAGATCTACGCCGAGGTCAGCGTCAACCCCAGAGACCTGAATCTGCAGACCGAGCAGGGCCGCGGCGCTTCAACCGCCCGCGCCGGGCAGCTGCTCCGGACTGCAGAATGGATTGTATAAAGTCAGGCGCTCCGGCTTTGGCCGGAGCGCCTTTTCACTGGCCTCTCTCATCCGAAACACTCTCTGCAAACTGACTGGGAGAAAGAGTCGTATACCGCCGGAAGACGGTGGAAAAATAGCTGCTGCTGGAAAAGCCCAGCTCCATGGCCGTTTCCGTAACGCTGACGCCCTCTGCGAGCAGTCTTTTGGCCGCCTCCACCTTCTGACAGTTGATGAAGCTGCGGGGGCTCTGTCCCATCTGCTGCTTGAATTTCTGCTTGAACCGGGAAACCGACAGCGCGGCTTCCCGGGCCAGTTCCTCCAACGTCAGCTCCTCCTGCAGATGATCCATGATGGCATTGACCGCCCGCCCGATATCCGGCGTCATCCGGAAGCTGGCGGATTCGCTGTATTCCAGCACGCTGTACAGGAAAAACGCCAGCAGCTGAGCGCCCTGCATCCGGCGCATGGGGCTGTCGCTGCAGAAATCGTGAAACACCGCTCCCAGCAGGGACGCGGTCTGATCCGGGTCCATCTGAATCACCCGGGTTTTCAGGGACCGCAGCTGCTCCAGCAGCAGCCCGGCCGCCTCCCGGTTCAGATACAGCAGCTGCCCGGGATCGTCCGCCTCCAGCTGAAACCAGTACATCTGCTGCGGCACCATGGGCGATGAATCCGAGCTGTGCACCTCGCTTGGAAAGGTCACAAACAGTTCGCCGCCGGACAGGGGATAGGTATGCCCGTCCACCGAAAAGCGGGCACTTCCCCGGGCGACAAACACAAACTCAAAGCAATTCTTATAATAATGCCGT
>JAQXNQ010000120.1 GCA_029098085.1 Oscillospiraceae bacterium | reverse complement strand
AGCCGCCCAGGGTGCGGCACTCGGCCAGCAGCCCGGGGCCCGCCGCCCGGTGGATGCAGCCATCCACCCCGCCGCCGCCCAGCAGGGACTCGTTGGCGGCGTTGACAATGGCGTCGGCCCGCACTTTCGTGATGTCGTTTCGGATGATCTGCAGCGGCATAATGCTCTCTCCCTTACTCGGTCTTCATGCGGAAGTCCAGCCGGGCGGGAACCGGATGCTCCTTCAACGCCCGGGCCCGGAGGGCGTCGTCCTCGGGAAGCCCCTCCTCCGCCGCCAGACGGCGGGTCCAGAGCAGAATCCACAGATCGGACAGCAGAATCTCACCCTCCCGCATGTCGCTGACCTCCAGCTCCTCGCCGGAAAGCAGCTGCTCGGCCAGCTCGTACTCACCCAGTCCCACGGCGGCCTGCGCCCGCATGGCCTGCATCCGGCCGCTGGCCTTCTGCTCCGCGGGCAGAGCTTCATAAAAATCAGCATACGCGCCGAACTGCTCCGCCTTCAGCAGAGCCCGGCCGCACTCCACCGCCAGCGGCAGGATGGGCAGCAGCCGGTAAGCCTCCGTCAGCTCTCCGGCGGCGGTGTCGGCGCTCTGCTCCGCATCCAGTACGGCGAGGCAGCGCAGAGCCCAGCCGTTGGGAGTGCGGCTGTGGGAGGTGAGGAAGGCCTGACGGGCCCGGTCGGTATCCCCCTGCGCGCAGTACATGACCCCCAGCTGATACCAGCTGTGCCAGTGATCGCTGCCCTGCTTCACCGCCTGCTCCAGCAGTCTCGTCCACTCGGGCTGGGTCAGGTAGGCCGCCGGGGTATCCAGAGGATCGAGGGCCGGGAAGCTGCCGGTCTCCAGCAGCTGCCGCCAGGGCGCCTGATCCTCACCCATGGAGGCTTCCTCAAACAGGGCCTTTTCGCCGGGGAAGCAGCCGCTTTCCCCCCGGCGGAGCAGCTCCAGCGCCGCCCAGCCGCTGCCCGGCAGCCGCACCGGGGCCGTTTCGTCCAGCTCCTCATTCATCCGGCGCAGCTCCTCCTCCAGCGTCTTCCGGGAGAGATCCTGCTCCAGCTGCTCCTCAACGCACCGGCAGGCCGCCTGCCAGTCATCACCGTGGACCTTTTCGGGGTCGGCCTGCAGGCAGCCGTAGGCCTCCAGCCAGTCCCAGCAGGCCCCCGCCGGCATGGGCAGGTGCTCCATCTGGGTGTTGGCCAGACCCGCCTGGGTCTCCAGATAGGCCTCGCCGGGCTGGGCCAGGAACTCCTGCCAGTGCCTGCCGCCCGAACCGTTGCCCCACATGAACAGCTTGCGGCCCTGCAGCCGGTCGGTGGAGGTCTGCACCAGTCCGGTACCGGTGCCGTCCAGCGCCGCCTCCCACTTCCGCCCGGCGTCGGGAATGTCGAAGAACAGATCCATCGACCGGGGAATCCGGGTGGTGTAGCTGCAGTCGATGCCGTCGTACAGGGGCATGGGCTTTTTGGACAGGGTGCGGCTGTAGTCAAAGCAGAAGGCTTTATCCGCCGGGGCCAGCACCCGGGTGTCCGGCGTCTCGTTGACCGCCATGTTGGACCACCAGTAGATGGGCACCTCCTCGTTTCGGGTGTTGCGCAGCCGTACCTTCACCAGCAGGTACCGGGAATCCTCCGGCAGACAGACGTCCAGCTGGTAGCTCACCTGCCGGATCCGCTCCCACTCGTACATCCGCAGCACCGGCGTCCCGTCCTTCCGGGTCAGCACCGCCGTGTGCAGCGGGGAGAGGGTGTAGGGGGTGTGGCCGGTCATGCCGATGTTCCACTCCACGCCGCCGCTGGTCCAGGCGTTGCGCAGGGCCAGATTGGCCGGCTGGAACACCGGGTTCTGGTGGAGCAGGTGTCTGCCGTGCTCCTTATCATATAAAGACCAGAGCTTGCCTCCGTACTGGGGCAGGAACACCGCCCGCAGATACCGGTTCTCCAGCACGGCGCAGGGATACTCCCGCAGCTCCTTGCGGCGGTTATACTGATCCTGCAGCCGGTAGGGCAGGATACAGGACACCTTGCCGTAGTCGAAATAGCGCCGTTCCTCCTCCGGCACCGAAGGCTCAAACTGCATGTGGCTGTGGATGTCTCCCGCAGCGCGGATGTCGGGCAGGGGATTTTCTCCGCCCAGCTCTGCGCCGGGCATGGTGATGGTTTCAAAGGTCAGGGTGGTATTCATGGGGAGCTCTCCTTTTCACATCATGATATCGGCAGGGCGATGATCGCTCTACCCCTATGATACACCATTCTTCCAAAAAAGAACAGCCCTCCGAAGAAATTATTTCATGGGTGCGCGCTCCTTCCGGCACGATTATACTATG
>JAQXNQ010000119.1 GCA_029098085.1 Oscillospiraceae bacterium | reverse complement strand
TCCTGACTTTTCTGCTTTTTTCTTCGGGGCCATTCTGCTTCTGCTGGCCATGTACGGCGCTCATATGGGACTGGAGGCAGCCGCCCGAGCAGCCCTGCCGGTATTGGTTGTTTTTGCGGCAGCCATGCTGCTGACGGCTTTGGGTGTGCGGGAGGAAATACGGCTGATTCACCTGCGCCCAGTTGAGGGTGTGCCGGAAATTTTCCGGGCAGCGGCGAAGATCAATCCTCTGCCCGAGCTGCTGATCTTCCTGACAGCTGCTCCCAAAGCCTCCGGGCGGAGGGGAAAAGTGCCGGCGCTGCTGTGGGCCTTTGGACTGTCGGCTGTTCTTTTCAGTATGGCCGCGCTGCTCTGCGGTCTGGTGCTGGGCGGCCTGCAGCGGGAGACGGTCTACAGCTTTTTCAAAGTGGAAACAATTATGCGGCTCTCCATTTTTCAGCGGATGGATGCCTGGTTTCTGGCCATGTGGATCTTTGTACTGTTTATCCGCGCCCTGTTTCTGCTCTGGTCAGCGGAGCAGCTGCTGAGTCCGCTGACCGTCAAAGGACGCCGTTTGCTGCTGCCGGTACTGGGAGCGGGAGCGCTGGCTGTTTCGCTGCTTTTGCTGCGGCAGGATGCTCTGTCCCGCCAGCTGATGCGGTGTATAGAAAACGGCTGGTGGCTGACCGCGGTGTTTATTCTGCTGGCGGCAGCGCTGCTTTGCCGGAAAGGAAGGAAAAGATCATGAAGCGATGGCTTTTGGTGCTCTCCCTTTGCTGCGCGCTGCTATTTTCGGGCTGCGTGCAGGTTTCGGCGCTGCAGGAGCTGGCCGTGGTACAGGGCGTGGGGGTGGATGCTGCGGATGGCCGCTATGAGCTGACCTTACAGGTGTTCAGTGCGGAGGGCTCCGGGGGGCAAACGATTCTGGATCCGTCTCAGCAGAACGCTCAGGTCATCACCTGTACCGGCGCGACGATTACAGAGGCTCTTTCTCAGACAGCGCTCAGCCAGGGGCGCTCATTTTTCCTGGGTCATGACCGGCTGCTGATTCTGGGAGAGGGAACCCGCGAACTGCCTCTGTCCGATCTGCTGCACAGCCTGTCGGGCAGTCTGGGCCTTCGGGAGGATGTGATGGTGCTGGCGGCGGAGAAAACAGCCCGGGAGATTCTGGAGTGTCCGGTCAATCAGGGCGTTCTGCCTGCCCTGACCATTGAGCAGACGGTTCAAAACGCCGCCGGAGAGGGCCGCATCCCTCAGGTGCGGCTGCTGGATCTGAACCGTGCCCTCAGCGAAGCTCATCGCTCTGCGGTGATTCCTCTGATTCGTGCGGAGGAGGGACAGCAGGATCTGAAAACCCTGTCTCTGACCGGAGCAGCCCTGTATGCGCAGGATGATTTCTGCGGGACGCTGGGACAGGATGCTTTGTCCGGCCTTCTGCTTTTTGCCGATGAGACAAAGAACATGCCCTTTATCGTCTCCGATCCGGCTTTCGGCAGTCTGGGACTTCGGATCTATCGATGCAGCAGCCGTCTGATACCTGATCTGACGGCCGGAATCCGGTTTACACTGCGGATCGATGCCAAAGCAGCCGTGAGCGAATCCGCTCTTAAAGTCGGCGGCAGTCTCCGGAATGAGGACGACGCTGCCGACAGAGAGCTGCTGCAAAAGGCTGAGACGCTCTTGGCGGAGCGGATCCGGTTATGCTGCGAAGCTGCTTTTTCGGAAACGGTGATCCGGCGCGGCTGTGACATTCTGGGTCTGGGCGATGTGGTCTGGCGGCAGCAACCGGAGCTGTTCCGGGCTCTTTCGGAAAGCTGGCCGGGAGAGATGACGGTGGACTATGATATCCGGGTAAAAATTGACCGTGTGCAGGAAAATTGAAAAGCAGGCGCGTGATTTTTGCTTTCTCTGGCGTATTATAAGGTGAAAAACGTTTTTCGTAACGGAAATGTGGTGAGACAACTGGAAGATAAAGCGTTGAAAAGCCTTCTGCAGGCGGATCCCGACAAGGGAATTGAGCAGGCCATCCGTCAGTACGGCGGACTGGCCAAAGCGGTCATCGTTCGGTTTCTGGGGGACAGTGCCGATGCGGAGGAATGTCTGGCGGATACCTTTGCGGGCCTTTGGCGGCATATCGGTGAATTTGATCCGGAGCGGGGCAGCCTGAAAAGTTATCTGACTGTGATGGCACGCAATTGTGCGGTAAGCCGGCTGCGGAGCCTGCGCCGTCATCCGCCTGTGATTCCGCCGGAGGAAGCCGAACTGGGACAAAAGATAGATGAGAGCGGAAATCTGGAAAGGCGGGAAAACGCCGCCCTGCTGCGGGAAGCCCTGATGGAACTGGAGCCTTCCGACAGAGAAAGGTGAAAAAAGCTTCCTGACCTTTTCTGCCGACGGCAGCCTTTCCGGAATGGGGAAGGAGTATGAG
>JAQXNQ010000118.1 GCA_029098085.1 Oscillospiraceae bacterium | reverse complement strand
CGCAGCGGGAGCGGGCGCAGCCTTCTCGGCGGGCTTCTCCGCAGCGGGAGCGGGCGCAGCCTTCTCGGCGGGCTTCTCCGCAGCGAGAGCAGGCGCAGCCTTCTCGGCGGGCTTCTCCGCAGCGGGAGCAGGCGCAGCCTTCTCGGCGGGCTTTTCCGCAGCAGGAGCAGCTGCCTTCTTGGGAGCAGGAGCTGCTTTTTTCTCGGCAGGAGCCGCCTTGGGAGCAGGCTTCTGATCCCGGGAAGCAAAGTAGCTGTCAAAACTGGCTACCTCGTGCTGATGGGTGTAGTGCTCGAAAATCAGATTCAGCTCTGCCTCATTCAGCGTGGCGCCGGCTTTTTTCGGCTCACCGCCCATGCGGCTGGCCAGAAGATCAGCAACCTCTTTGCTGGTAAGATTCAGGTCTTTGGCAACATCGCTTAATTTGTATTTTACTGTCATAGGTAAGATCATACCCTTTCCGGCCCTGTTTTGACAGCCGGGCCTGTTTGTGTGGTAGGTGCGCCTGCGCGGCGCGGACTATCTATGCAATCACGCCTCATCGGGCGGCATTTGCTGCAGTTCCATCAGACGTTTGGAAAGTCCGGCATCGGTGATGGCGATGACGCCGGTTTTTTTGCCGATGGCGTATCCGATTTCAGCCATGGTCATGGGGAGGTGCAGCAGGGGCAGCCGGTGCTTTTCCGCAAGGAAATCCGCTTCCTTGGTGGTCTTGGGTGAGAGATCCGAAGCGGTCATCAGCAGGCAGACGCTTCCTTCCAGTGCGGCGGCCCGGACGGTGTCAAAGCCGAAGGTCAGCCTGCCGGCTCTCATACAGAGCCCTAAAGTGGAGAGAAAACGCTGATTCACGGCTTGGTCATCTCCTGTTCCATGGCGTCATACAGCTCGTCGGGAATCCTGCAGTCCAGACTGCGCTCGATTTTTCTGGTTTTGCGGGCCTTTTTCAGGCATTCCGGATTGGGGCAGACATAGGCGCCGCGGCCGGATTTTTTGCCCACCAGATCCAGGGAGATCTCGCCTTCCTTGGAACGGACAACCCGTACCAGTTCCTTTTTGGGCTTCATCTCACCGCAGCCGGTGCACATCCGCAGGGGAATCTTTTTCATATCGCTTGGCTTGCCGCCTTTCCTTCAGGATTATTCCGCCGGAGTCTGCTCCGCTTCCTGAGCAGGGGCAGCTTCCTCATCCAGCTCCTCCAGTGCTTCGGGAGAAGACTCGGGCTGGAGCAGCTCTTCGTTTTCATCCACCGGCACCAGCAGCTCCTCCGGCTCTTCGTCCTCGGGAGCAGGACTGCTCTCGGAGCGGATGTCGATCTTGTAGCCGGTGAGGCGGGCGGCCAGCTTGGCGTTCTGACCCTTGTTGCCGATGGCCAGGGACAGCTGATTGTCGGGAACGATGACCCGGCAGGCCTTTTCGGTTCCGGGCAGCAGGGTGACACCCAGCACGGTGGCGGGGGAGAGGGCTTCCTTGATGAACTCGGCATCATCCTCGGAGTACCGGACAATGTCGATCTTTTCGCCCTTCAGCTCCTCCACGATGGCGGAGATACGGCTGCCGCGGGGGCCGATGCAGGCGCCGATGGGATCCACGTCGGCACTGTTGCTCCAGACGGCGATCTTGGTGCGGGAACCGGCTTCGCGGGAGATGGCCTTGACCTCCACAACGCCGTCGAAGATTTCGGGCACCTCCCGTTCAAACAGCCGCTTGATCAGATCCTTGTGGGTGCGGGAGATTTTCAGGGAGCAGCGTTTTTCCAGGTTGACCACATCCACCACATAAACCTTGATGCGGTCGCCCTCTTTCAGATTGTCGTTGGGCAGCTGGTCGTTCTTGAACAGCAGGATCTCGTTTTTGTCGATCTCCACCGTGGCGTTGCCGGTGACAGGCTCCACCTTCTGGACAACGGCAGTGACCACCTCGTATACCTTATTTTTGAACTGCTCCATCATCTGAGAGCGTTCGGCTTCCCGGATGCCCTGACGGATGACATGCTTGGCCGTCTGGGCGGCGATGCGGCCGAACTGTTTGGGCTCCAGATGGATGGTGACCGGCATGCCCACTCGGGCGTTTTTGTCGTAGGCCAGTGCTTCATCCAGCAGGATCTCCAGCTCGGGCACCTCAACGATCTCCACCACCGTCTTGGTGATGGACACATCGAAGCGGCAGTTGACGGGGTCGATGACAACACTGACATTGTCATTGACCTCGTAGTCCTTCTTGACGGCGATCACGATGGCGTTGGTGATCTTTTCAATCAGGTAATCGGCACTGATGCCCTTTTCTGTTTCCAGCATCTGCAGCGCTTCAAAGAACTCGTTATTCATTTTTTTCAATCAGCCTTTCTGTTTTGGTGAGGTTTCAGTCAAAAGAGATATCGTCCTTCCGGCGGACAAAGCGCAGCTCGGAGAGGTTGAAGGTGTGGTCGGCTCCTTCGCTGTCGGTGGCCACGATGGACTTTCCATGGTATTCCTTCAGGGTCATGACCGGTTCCTTTTCGCCGTCAATGGGCGTGAACAGGCCGATGGTGACCGGCATGCCGATGGAAGAGGTAAAGTGGAAATCCCGGGTGAGGGGACGGTCGAGACCGGCGGACCAGACCTCCAGCGTGTAGCTCTGGTCGATGGGATCCGCTTCGTCCAGCTTGGGATCGATGGCCCGGGACATGGCCTCGCAGGCGTTCATGTCCATGCCTTCCTCCCGGTCCACAATGATCCGCAGGGACCAGGTGGCGCCTTCCTTCAGGAAGAGCACATCCCAGAGGATCAGGCCCAGCTCGTCGGCGATGGGGGCAGCCAGCTCCCAGACCGTGCTGATGATTTGATTTTTGTTCACGATCTTTTGGTTCATCCTTTCTTGGCGGCGGACAAAATTGTCCGAACATAAACGAAAGACCGGGACTTTGTGTTCCCAGCCTTTCATTACAATACTATTTAACATATTGGTAGTATACCACGCTTTCAAGGAAAAAGCAAGACTTTTTAAAGAATTTTTTTGCCGAGCCTGTTTTCCCGGGCGGACAAACGGTGTATCCGGAATTTTTGTCATTATTTTGTGGCTTTTTCAATATTTTACGGGATTCGGGAAATCTCATTGACGGAGAATCAGCGTGCGTCTATAATGAATACGAAGGAACTTGTTTTCCTGCCAGGCACAAAATTGGAGGATGATTGGCATGATCTGGAATCGGGAGCAATACATGGCACATATGCGCTTTGAAGATACCGGCAGAGAGCTGTTTTGCGAACTGTTCGGGCCGCTGATCGGTCTGGAAGAGGAGTGGGCGGCTCAGGGCGCATCGGAAGCGGAGCGAAATCTCTCGGCGTTCGGCTGGGATTATGTGCTGCGGGAGGATCTTCCCGTCCGGACCGGCGCCATCACCGGCCTTTCCGAGCGGATTGTGGAGGATACGCCGGAGTATACCATTTCCATCGACCGGATGGGGAGAACCCAGAAGCTCTGCAAGGGGAGAGCCACCATTCCGCTGCCGCTGGATTACCCGGTCAAAACCATGGACGACTGGCTGAAGATCAGACACTGGTACACCTTCCGGGAGGATCGGGTGGATCGGGACGCCGCCCGGGCACTGGCGAAGCGGCAGCAGCAGGGCACACTGGTGCTGGGAAGAATTCCCGGCGGTTTTGACGAGCCCCGGCAGCTGATGGGGGAGGAGAACCTCTGCATTGCCCTGTATGAGGAGCCGGAAATGATCGAAGACATGCTGAATACCTTTGCCGATACGGCGCTGAAATGCTTTGAGCGGGTGTCGGATATCCTGACCATCGACAACCTTTTCGTCCACGAGGACATGGCGGGCAAATCCGGCCCGCTGCTGGGGCCCAACCTGATCCGGGAATTCGTCGGTCCCTATTACCGCAGGGTCTGGGATCCGCTGGAGCGGGCGGGCGCCCGGCTCTTCTCTCAGGACAGCGACGGCAACATGAACGCCGTCATCGACGCCTTCCTGGAGGCGGGCATCAATGTCATGTTCCCCTTTGAGCCCAATGCCGGCATGGATATGGTGACCACCCGCCGCAGGTACGGCCATCGGCTGGCCATCAAGGGCGGAATCGACAAATTTGCCCTCCGGGGTACCATTGAGGATGTAGAGCGGGAGCTGACCTATAAGCTCTGTCCCGAAATGATGGGCGGCGGCACCGTCTTTGCTCTGGATCATCGGATTCCCAACGGCGTTCCCATTGAAAACTACCGGTACTATGTCCGCCGGGGACGGGAGCTGCTGGGCCTTCCGGCTGCCGAGCCTTCCGCTTTTGTTCCCATGGCGTTCTGAGATTTATATGAAAAGCGACCCGGCAGTCCAAAGCTGCCGGGTCGCTGCTGTTTACGGGAAAGATCAGCGTTCGATGGTAATGCCCTTGATGACCACATCGGTGACCGGCTTGTCGCTGGAGTCGGTGTTGACGGCGGCGATGGCGTCGACCACGTCCATGCCCTCAATGACCTGACCAAAGACGGTGTGGCGCATGTCCAGCCAGGGGGTGCCGCCCACCTGCGCGTAATACGCCTGTACGGCGTCGGGGAAGGTCTGACTGGGATAGCCCTGGGACTTGTAGTATTCCAGCTGGCTCTTCTGATTGGCAGTCTGCTGGGCCAGCCAGGTGTCGATCTGGGTGGCGCTTTCAGGATTCTGCTTTTTCAGCTCCTTGGCCAGATCCTTCAGGTAGCTAACGGGGTCGGAAATCTGCTTCATGTAATCGTCGGTATAGCCGGAGCCGTCATCCTGCTGAACAATGAAGAACTGGCTGCCGTTGGTGTCCTTGCCGGAGTTGGCCATGGACAGCGCGCCCCGGAAGATGCGCAGGGTCTCATCGAATTCGTCCTCGAATTTGTCGCCCCAGATGCTTTCACCGCCGGTGCCGTTTCCGTTGGGGTCACCGCCCTGGATCATGAAATCATCCATGACCCGGTGGAAGATCAGGCCGTCATAGTAGCCCTCTTCGGCATGGGTGATGAAGTTTTCCACCGTTTTGGGGCACTGCTTTTCAAACAGCACCGCCCGGATGGTGCCGAAGTTCTCCACTTCAATGACAGCCACCGGGAGGCCTTCGTAATTGCCTTCGATCTGGGGATAGGATTTGGAGCCGCAGCCGGACAGGGCGGCGACCATCAGAAGAGCAGCGGCGGCCGCTGCCATTTTGCGCAGAATCTGCATACAGTTTCTCCCTTTCGATATGATGCACAAACAAAACAAACGGCAGTTTTGGGGCTGCCGTTTGTTTTTTAGGTTTTAGTCTCTGGTTTCCACCAGAGTGCCCTCGATGACCACATCCATGCGGGGGCGATCCATGGGGCCGGTCTTGACAGAAGCAATGGCGTCCACCACGTTCATGCCTTCCACAACCTGGCCGAAGACGGTGTGCGCACCATCCAGCCAGGGCGTACCGCCCAGTTCACAGTACTTTTTGATGGCTTCCTCAGGGAAATGCTTGCCCTGCTGCCGCTCCAGCATGGTGAAGAGGCGTTCATCCACGGGGCCGGCCTGAACGATGAAGAACTGGCTGCCGTTGGTGCAGGGGCCTGCGTTGGCCATGGAGAGGGCGCCGCGGAAGTTGCGGGCTTCGCTTGAAAACTCGTCCTCAAACTCTCTGCCCCAGATGCTCTCACCGCCGGAGCCGGTGCCGGTGGGGTCGCCGCCCTGGATCATGAAATCCTTGATGACCCGGTGGAAGATGATGCCGTCATAATAGCCGTTTTTGCAGTGGGTGACGAAGTTCTCCACGGTTTTGGGAGCAGCCTCGGGGAGCATGAGAATCTTGATGTCGCCGTAGTTGGTTTTGAGGGTAACCAGGGTGTCGCCGGATTTGACTTCCTTGAAATTGAGCATGACAAGCTTCCTTTCTGATCTTAGTTGGAGGCCTCGGAGGAGACCTCAGACTGTCCGTAGGTGCCGTTCTGAATGGCTTCATCGATGGCGGCCTGATCCAGCTCGCTGCGGGCGACCAGATCGGCGTATTCCTCGTCGGTGAGGGTGTTGTCCAGATGATCGTAGTCAGCGGCGTGATAGGTGGAGAGGGTGACGCTGTTGATCACCACATCCTCCGTCAGGCTGTAGGCAGCTTCGTACTCTTCGGTCTCGGCAGCCTGCTCCGCGGTCAGCTCGATCCGCTCCATGGGCAGCTCCTGAATGGCGTTGACGATTTCCATGCCCTGAATGACCTTGCCGAAGACCGTGTGATACTGGGACAGGCCGGGAACGCCGCCCATTTCCTCAAAGGCGTTCATCATCATGGCAGGGAAGTAGTTTTCCTCCATCTTGCCTCTGGTGTAATCATCGATTTCCACATCAGCAATAAAGAAGGAGCGGGAGTCGAAATAGTGCTTTTTCATGAAAAGCTGCCCCATCTCGCCGCAGAGAGCGCAGACCGATCCGGAGAAGGGCCAGAGGTTGTCGGAGTATTCCGCTTTGATGGGCTTGCCGGTGTTGGTGTCGGGGGAATTGCCGTCCTCGGTGGTGCTTCCGAACAGAGCCGCGCCGGCGGAAGGAATGACCTGATAAATGATCTGGCCGTCAAAGAAGCCTTCACTGACCAGATCCTTGAAATTCTGCACCACCTTGGGCACCTCTTCGGTGTAAAGCAGGATGGTGATCTCACCCAGCGTGGTATCCATAATGGCGATGTCCTGTCCCTCTTCCGGGGCACGGAGCTGAATATAGTCGATTTTTTGCGGATCCACACCGCTGCAGCCCGTCAGAAGCATCACCGCGGTCAGCAAAGCGGCAGCAATGCGCGCGAATTTTTTCATGTTTAGAACCATTCCTTTCTGTACATCAGCGGCTGGGAACACCGCCCGGCGGGCAAAGAATACGATACCCGGCAATACCATATCAGTATATCGCACCACGGCCCGGAAAGCAAGAGGAGAATTATGAACAATTCCCTTCTTTTCAGGTGAGCATCCTCATCAGGGTCATGTACAGCTCGGTGGACTGCTCCTTCAGCCGGCGCTGGATTTTGCCTGCGTGCTCCAGATCGGGCGCATAGAAGGAGAGCTTCAGAAATTCCAGCGGGCCGTCCTGCATGGTGCAGCAGACATGATAGCCATCCTGATGGGGGAGAATCTCGGTGCGGACTTCACTTTCCCGCTGCAGGCGGCTGAGAGCTTCAGCGGCCTCCGCTGCGATTCTTTCCCGCAGAGCCGCCGGAAGGGAGCTTTGCAGAGCGGAAGCGGTCTGCTCGCCCAGCGGGGTCAGGCTCCAGCCGTCCCGGCTTTCCTGCAGATGCCCCAGCCGGCGGAGCTCGTCAAAAGCGGCGGAGACGGTAAAATAATCGCTGATGCCGTCGGCACTGAGCAGCTCCATCAGCTTTTCCCGGGGAAAGGGCCGCTGCAGCGTGCGGAGCAGATAGCAGATGAGAATCTTCACATCGTGCATATCCCGCAGGCCACCGGGTCCCACACCGGCAATGATATCCTCCTGAATGGCCATGAAAACGCCTCCTTCATATTCTGAAAAGCTTCAGCAGACCTTATTGTAGCATATTTTATGGAAAAAAGCCACCGGATTTGAACGGCAGGCTCCGCTTTTTCCGAAAGAAGAAAATCTGAGACGCCTCCCTTGACTGCGGTTCGCACAAAAACTTTAACAAAAAAAGGGGAAATCGGGTGCAGTTTCCTCTTTACAAAACGGATCTTTTCCGGTACAATAAGTATCGTAAGCATCTTTGGGTGAATTCTTACCCGCCGCATTGGTGCGCCGGTGCGGCACGACAACCTTTAAGTTGGTCCTGTGAGGCTGACAAGGCAGTCTGCTTTCTTCCGGGGGTTTTATGTCCGCCGGGAATATGGTTGAGTAGATGGGCCAAACTGTCAGTATCCGGACAGTTTGGCTTTTATTTTGCAAAGGAGGAGCGGCATGACCGAAAAAGCGCTGATACTGGATGACAAGGCCATGTCCCGTGCCATCAACCGGATCTCCTATGAAATTGTGGAGCGCAACAAGGGCGTGGAAGACCTTTGCATCATCGGCATCCTCAGCCGCGGCATGGAGCTGGCCCAGCGCATCGCCTGCAAAATCCGGCAGGTGGAGGGCAAAAGTGTGCCGGTGGGCTGCCTGGATATTACGCCCTACCGGGATGACGGGCGGCAGGGGGCAGCGGATCACAGCTGCATTCCCTTCGACATCGGCGACAAGCGGGTAGTGCTGGTGGATGATGTGATCTACACCGGCCGCAGCGTCCGGGCGGCCATCGACGCGCTGATGGCCATCGGCCGGCCCCGCTGCATTCAGCTGGCGGTGCTGGTGGACCGAGGTCATCGGGAGCTGCCCATTCGGGCGGATTTCATCGGCAAGAACCTGCCCACCTCCCGGGAGGAGAATGTGCGGGTTTTTGTCCGGGAGCGGGACGGCGAGGATAAGGTTGTCATTGTTTCCTGAAGCGAGTATCAGTAACCAGAGAAAGGCGGCAAATCCATGACCCTGATCAAAGGCGGGCGGCTGATCAGCCCCCGGAACGGCCTGGACGGTATTTATGACCTGCAGATTGAAGGCGGTGTGATCAAAGCCATCGGCAGCAATCTGTCGGCAGAGGGCTGCAGCGAGGTGATCGACGCCTCCGGCAAGCTGGTGTTTCCCGGCTTCATCGATATGCATGTGCATCTGCGGGATCCCGGTCAGACCTACAAGGAGGACATTCTCAGCGGCTGCGAGGCGGCGGCTGCCGGCGGCGTAACCTCGGTGGTCTGCATGCCCAATACCCGGCCCGCGGTGGACAACGCCGAGGTGCTGTCCTACATCCGCGAAAAGGCGGAGAAGGCCAGGGCCAGAGTGTATCCTGTGGCCTGCATCACCCGGGGCATGGAAGGGGAAGCCCTGACCGATATGTCCTCCCTACGCTCGGCCGGAGCCGTGGCGGTGTCGGACGACGGAAGACCGGTGGCCAACGCCCGGATCATGCTGGAAGGCATGCAGCGGGCGGCCAGACTGGGACTGCTGACCATCTCCCACTGCGAGGATCTGAACCTGATCAACGGCGGCATCATCCATAAGGGTGATGTGTCCCGCACCCTGGGGGTGCCGGGCATGGACAGAGCCAGCGAGGACAGCATCACCGCCCGGGAAATCTGCCTGGCGGATTCGGCCGGTGTGCCCATCCACATTGCCCACGTGAGCACCAAGGGTGCTGTGGAGCTGATCCGGGACGCCAAGCGCCGGGGCATCAAGGTCACCTGCGAGACCGCGCCTCATTACTTCATCCTCGACCACGAAAAGCTGCTTGCCCGGGATGCCGACTACCGCATGAACCCGCCCCTGCGGGAACAGAGCGATATCCGGGCGGTGCTGGGCGGTATCGCCGACGGCACCATCGACTGCATCATCACCGACCATGCGCCCCATTCCAAAGAGGAAAAAGCCGACTTCCTGCGGGCG
>JAQXNQ010000117.1 GCA_029098085.1 Oscillospiraceae bacterium | reverse complement strand
GTGCAAGAGCTTTTGATTGGGATGTTTGGCGGGACTGTCAGGAAACGTTCGATGACATTGCCATTCCCTGGGGTGTCACCACTCTGGAACCCGGCGCTTTTGCTCATATTCTGGAGACAATCGTTTTTCTGCCAGATACGGTTGTGCACTTTTCCGATGAAAATTTGCTTTATGAAAGGCAGTGGTCCTGTTACTATTGTTCTTACAATGCTGCCGTGAAGGAGCCTTTGAATTGCGACTACCGGAGAACAGATGAGGAATTTGATATATGGTATACGCCTTATGGCATATCTGAGGACGATTTGGATAATTGGATAAGCCGCAATGGAAAGCTTTACTATCTACATAAGGATGATGTGGAATGGAAATGGTCTGGAATATGTCACAAAATGGCTACCGGCTGGCAGAAAATTGACGGCTTTTTCTACTTCTTCGACGAAACCGGCGCTCTTCAGCATGCCAGCCTCCCCGCTGGGGAATATGACCTCGCCGGCATGAAGCTGCATGTGGATGAAGAAGGCGCGGTGTCGGTCAGCGGCTGGCAGCAGAACCGCATCGACTGCTTTTATTATGACAAAGGCGAGCTGGTTCAGGACAGCTGGCAGGAGATCGACGGCTCCCGCTTTTACTTCGACGAAGCCGGCGTTCTCCAGCAAGCCGACCTCCCCGCCGGGAACTACACCTTCGGCGAGGCGTCCTTCACGGTCGATGAAGAGGGAAGGGTGACCCCCTCTCCCTGACCTCCCAAAAACACAGCGCTCCCCACCATTTTGGCAGGGAGCGCATTTCTTATTTCAGCAGGGCGCAGACCGGATCGTGATCCGACAGGAAGATGCCGTCTTTTTCCTCGTGCCAGCGGCAGGCGCTGATCGCCCGGAAGGGGTCGGTGACGAAGATGTAGTCGATCTTGGAGGGGACACCCTCCCCGAAATCGTGGAAGGTGGGGCCCACATCCTTTGTCACATCCCGCAGGGCGAGGGAGGTGTACTGCCGGATGGGCTCAAACTCCATGTCGCCCGGCTCGGCGTTCATGTCGCCCATGAGGATGCAGGGGGTGAGCAGGCGGTCGGTGTCGTCCTCCATCTGGCGGAGGATCTGGCTGAGTCCCTTGTACCGGGCCGAGACACTCTCGTGATCCAGATGGGTCAGGTACACCCGGATGGGGAAGGGGAATTCGTCGGTGCGCAGCAGGGCGGTCAGGCAGGTGCGGGGGCAGCTGCTCTGATCCTCGTACCGGCTGCCGGGGACATAGGGGTCGGGGGAAAGCCAGACGGTGTTCAGCCCCCACAGATCGAATTTGTCCTTCCTCACGCCCAGCAGCATGGTTTCGCCGGACAGATCCTTTTCCCGGCCGTTGCCCATGAAGATGTAGTCGGGGAAATGCTCCTTCAGCCAGCGGATCATGTGGGGCTGGGTCTCCTGAAAGCCGATGATGTCCGGCTGCTCGGCCCGGAGCTTCTCCTCGATCAGCTGCTGACGGGCGGCGAAGCTGTTGCGGCGGAGGGACGCGGGCATCCGCTGCCAGTCCGCCTCGGTGAGGCCCACGGGGTCGCATTTGATATTATAAGTGACAACCTTCATCCCAAAATCTCCTTTTTGCGGTGTTCTTTTCTATATTGTAGCACGTTTGGCGGAAAATACAAGAGAATTTGCCCTGCGAATCCGAAAAGCAGGAAGGTGCAGAGGAATTCTTGCAGATTCTTTCTTCCCATGCTATAATATTGACACGAACAGTTTTACTCTTTCGGAAGGGGAGTGCTTTATGGATAAGAAATGTTATGTCATCATGCCCTACGGCGGCGACGATCCCGAGCGGCGCAAGCGGTTTGAGGGCGTTTACCGCAGCATCATCTGCCCGGCGGCAGCCGCGGCGGGCTACGACGCCATCCGGGAGGATCACGAGGCCACCCCCGGCAGCATCACCCGCAACATCATTCTGAATCTGGCGTCGGCGGAGATGGTCATCGCCGACTTGACCGGCGGCAACGCCAACGTCTTTTACGAGCTGGGCATCCGCCATGTGCTGACCAAGAGCCGCACCGTCCTGATCTGCCACAAGGATTATCCCATTCCCTTTGACACCTCCGCCTATCAGGTGATCCCCTACACCGACGATGTCTTCTCTTCCCATGAGGTGCACAAAAAGATTGTCGAGGCCATCCGGATGCGGGAGCAGGCCGAGGCAGTGCCGGACAACTCGGTGCACGACTTCTTCCCCGAGCTGCCGGTGAGTGTGCTGGAGATGCTGACCCAGGACGAGGATGCCGAAAAGCAGCGGATCCGGGAGCTGACCGCCGAGAACGGACGCTTAAAGGAGCGGCTGCGGAGCGCCGGTCTGCGGGATGACGACAACCTGCACCTGACCGCCCGGGAGCTGTTCGCCAAGGCCCGGAAGGGCATTCCCTACGCCGGAAAGAGCGCCATGGTCAAGCTGCGGGAGCTGCAGGAGGCCGGCAAGGTGGAGAAATTTGTCGACTTTCTGGAGGAGGTGGTGGAGGCCGGCCACCTGACCGAGGGCGAGTACATCGCCGTTAGTCAGATGTGCAGCCTTATGGATCTGCCCACCGTCAAGCAGGCCCTGCTGGAGGTGGCGCTGGAGCGGTTCCCCCGCAACGAGCGGCTGCGGGCGCTGCTGGTGGATCTGTACGCTGACGGCTATTCCACCCGTTCCCGGGCGGTGGAGCTGGTCAACGAGGAAATCGGCGTTACGGTGGACGAAAACGGCGTCTACACCCTGGATGCCGGGAAGGCGCTGCGCGTTTCCGAGCATCAGCTGGGTTCCTTCTTTGATACCTACAACAGCTGCGACAAGTATGAGGAAGTTGTCATCGTTTCCCAGCAGCTGCTGGACGCAGCCTGCCCCCACACCGCCATGATCTACCGCAACATGGGCAACGCCTATCTGGAGCTGGGCCGGCCTCAGGAGGCCAGGGAGAAGTACGAGGCCATGCTGGCGCTGGACTACAACGATGACCGCAACCATATGGCCTACTCCCGCTACTTTGACAAGATCCACGACCCGGTGGGCTCCTACAAAGAGGTGGAGATTGCCCTGGCGCTGGACAAGGAGGACGCCAACCGCTACCTGACCCTGGCCGGGCAGATGTTCGACTTCCGCTATGTGCGGAAGGACGCCGAAAACTTTGCTCAGGTCAGCCGCGCCGAGATCATCGCCGCCGCCGTGCCGCTGGTGTTCCACACCATCCTCCTGTCCCAGGATCGGCTGACCCTCAACCGGGCCAAGGATTTCCTTATCCGCAACGGCTGCTCCGAGTACTGTCAGGTCATGGAGGATCAGATTCGGGCCGGCAGCTTCCCCGACTACAGCCGCCTGAACCCCTATCCTCTGGAGTACTGCCTGCGGCTGGAGCCGAGAAGATGAGGGCGCTTGCGGCGCCGGTGAATCGTCTTGGAACTCCACTGGCTTCGCTCATTCGAAATGGAAGCAGTGTCCGCAGCGTGTGATAAAATGGGAACGC
>JAQXNQ010000116.1 GCA_029098085.1 Oscillospiraceae bacterium | reverse complement strand
TCTTCTTCTCAGACCGCCTCGTCCTCTTCCCAGACCTCCAGTCAGCCGGAGGACACCGGACTGAAGATCAACACCACCGGTCTGCCTCTGGTGGAGGAGCCCCAGACCATCACTGTCTGTGCCCTGATTCAGGATGGCCGTCCCGGCAATGCGGATGTCCGCTTCTGGCAGGAGCTGGAAGAAAAGACCAACGTCCATGTGGAATGGACCGATGTGCTGCAGAGCGCCTGGACCGAGAAGAAGAACGTCATGATGGCGGCGGACAATCAGCCGGATATTTACCAGAGCATGGGGATATTCACCGACGACGATGTGCTGTCCCTGGGCTCCGGCGGCAAATTCCTCGCCCTCCAGGACTATATCGACGAGTATATGCCCACTGTGGCCGGTTACTTTGCCGAGCATCCCGAATGGAAGGCTTCTTCCACCGCTCCCGACGGCAACATCTACTCGATCCCCAACATCATGGAGGTGGGTGGCGGCCACTTCAGCTACGGCACCACCCCCTACATCAACCAGAACTGGCTGGCCAAGGTGGATCTGTCCTTTGACTGCGATCCCATGACTCCCATGACCCTGGAGCAGTTCAAGGAAGTCCTGACCGCCTTCAAGACCCAGGATCCCAATGGCAATAGCGTGGCTGACGAAATTCCCTGGTCTCCCTCCAGCGTCGGGAACCTCTACGACTTCGGCGCCTCCTTCGGCTTCCTGCGCAATGGCGTGTATATCAAGGGCGACAAGGCCGTCTGGTCGGTGACCGAGCCGGAATTCCGCGCCTTTGTGGAGTATCTGCACTCCCTGTGGGTTGACGGCCTGATGGATGTCGAGACCTTCACCCAGAACGGCTCCATGTACAATGCCAAGCTGAAGAACGCCGATGACATTATCGGCTTTACCACCGCCTGGAGACAGGGCTCCACCCAGTACGATGCCGAGGACGACCGCTTTGTGGCCTGTGTTCCTCTGGATGCCGGCGACGGACATGCCCCTGCCTGGCCCGAGGAAAACAGCTTCTCGCTGGATCGTGGCGCCACCGTGGTCACTACTTCCGCTGAGAATCCCGAGCTCTGCCTGCGCTGGATCGACAACCTCTGCACCCCCGAAAACTCCCTGCAGCTCAACAGCGCACAGCTGATCGGTGAGCATCTGGAGGTGCAGCCTGACGGCACCTACAAGCAGCTTCGTCCCATTGACTGGAACCGTGATGGTGAATACAACCTGATGCCCGGCGTTGCCAAGAAGTTCATCGTAACCTCCGACGAATGGCACAAGCAGGATGTGCTGCCTCCCGTCTCCATCCAGAAGGATCCCATCGATGCCGAATACGCCAAGTATGAGCCTCAGGGCATGGCGCTGTATCCCGCTTCCATCTGGATGACCAGCGAGGATGCCAAGGAAATCAACATCATCAAGTCCGAAATCACCTCCTATATCGACACCACCTTCGCCGCCTGGGTGACCGAGGGCGTGACCGATTCCTCCTGGGAAGAATTCCAGAAGACCTTCTCCAACATGGGTGCTGACAAGGCTCTGGAGATCTATCAGCGCTACTACGACGAACAGAAATAACAACAGCTGCCTCCTGTCCGGCCGGCACGGTTCCTTCACGGAGCCGCGCCGGTTCTTTCTGCAGGCAGCATAGAAAGGACGCAGCTATGAAATCATCCGCCTTCTTTATCAGCAGCAGCGCCAGAAACCGCATGTTTGACGCCTACGACGCTGAAACCCTCGCCCTCCTCCGCGAAACGCTGGAGCTGCCTGGCGACGTGCTCCTCCCCGACCAGCTGGAAGCGTGCCGGGAACAGCTCTCCAAAACTGACTATCTCTTTTCCACCTGGGGCATGCCCGCTCTGACCGAGGAGCAGATTCAAATGTATTTCCCCAATCTGAAGGCGGTTTTTTATGCCGCCGGTTCGGTACAGCAGTTTGCCCGGCCCTTTTTAAGCTGCGGCGTCCGGGTGTTCAGTGCCTGGGCCGCCAACGCCATTCCGGTGGCGGAGCACACGGTGGCGCAGATCATCCTGTCCGGCAAAGGCATGTTCCGGAGCGCCCGCATCTACCGGAAGCAGGGACAGGCAGCCGCCCAGCAGTACTCGGCCTCCTTCCCCGGCAATTACAGCGAAAAGGTAGGCATTCTGGGCGCCGGCATGATCGGCTCCCGGGTGCTGGAGATGCTTCGGGGCTACCATCTTGAGACGCTGACCTTCGATCCCTTCGCGTCCGATGAAAAGCTGGCAAGGCTGGGAACGAAACGGGCCACGCTGGAAGAGATCTTCTCCCAATGCCAGACCATCTCCAACCACATCGCCAATCTGCCCACCACCCAGGGCATGCTCACCTACCGGCATTTCTCTCTTATGAAGTCCAACGCGACCTTCATCAACACCGGCCGGGGCGCACAGGTGGTGGAGGCGGATCTGATCCGCGCCCTGCAGGAGGAGCCTGGCCGCACCGCTCTGCTGGATGTCACCTGGCCGGAACCGCCCGCGGCGGACAGCCCCCTCTGGTGTATGGAGAACGTGGTGCTCACGCCGCATATCGCCGGCAGCATGGGAAGCGAGGTGGCCCGCATGGGCGCTTACATGGCCGACGAATATCTGCGGATGGAGAAGGGCGAGCCCTGCCTGTACGAGGTATCCCTCGGCATGCTGGAAACCATGGCGTAAAACAAAAGGAGATGCTCCAAACAGGGCATCTCCTTTTCTCTTCCGGGCGCTTGTCAGCGGCCCAGCATTTCCTTTGCGTTCTTGACGATGTTCTCAGCGGAAAGGCCGAACTTCTTCAGCAGCTCCGCCGCAGGGCCGGAGCAGCCGAAGGTATCGTTGACGCCGATCTTTCTGACGACGCAGGGGCATTTCTCCGCCACGGCGTCGCAGACCGCACTGCCCAGACCGCCGATGACGCTGTGCTCCTCCACTGTCAGGATTCTGCCGGTTTCGGCGGCAGCCTTGCAGATCAGCTCCTCGTCCAGGGGTTTGATGGTGTGGATGTTGATGATCCGGGCGTCGATGCCCTCTTCCGCCAGTGCCTTGCCGGCCTCGATGGCTTCATTGACCATCAGACCGGTGGCCACGATGGTGATATCCTTGCCGTCCCGCAGGGTGATGCCCTTGCCCAGCTCAAATTTGTAGGAGGCAGGGTCGTTGAACACCGGCACCGCCAGCCGTCCGAACCGGAGATAGACGGGGCCGTCATGGAGAATCGCTGCTTCCACAGCGGCTCTGGCCTCCACATCGTCAGCGGGATTGATGACCGTCATGCCGGGGATGGTGCGCATGAGGGCGATATCCTCGCAGCACTGATGGGTGGCGCCGTCCTCGCCCACCGAGATGCCGGCGTGGGTGGCGCCGATCTTCACCGGCAGATGGGGATATCCAATGGAGTTGCGGACGATCTCAAAGGCCCGTCCTGCCGCAAACATGGCAAAGGAGGAGGCGAAAACCGTCTTGCCCGCAGCGGCAAGACCGGCAGCCACGCCCATCATGTTGGCTTCGGCGATACCGCAGTCAAAGAAGCGGTCAGGGTACGCCTTCTTGAAGATGCCGGTCTTGGTGGCGGCAGCCAGGTCGGCGTCCAGCACCACCAGATCCGGATATTTGGGGGCAAGCTCCTTCAGAGCGTTGCCGTAGCTCTCTCTGGTTGCGATTTTTTTCATATCAGCCATGATCCGATTCCTTCCTTTCCCCGATTAGGCTTCCAGCGCCGCCAGCGCAGCCGTCAGCTCTTCCTTGGCCTGCTGGTACTGCTCCGCGTTGGGCGCGGCACCGTGCCAGGAAACCTGATTTTCCATGAAGGAAACACCCTTGCCCTTCACAGAGTGCTGGATAATGGCCGTGGGCTTGCCCTTAACCTTTCTGGCCTCTGCAAAGGCCGCTTCGATCTGGTCGAAATCGTGCCCGTCGATGGTGATCACATGCCAGCCGAAGGCGGCAAACTTTTCAGGGATGGGGTAGGGAGACATGACCTCGGAAACCGGGCCGTCGATCTGCAGGCCGTTGTTGTCCACCACGGCGCAGAGATTGTCCAGCTTGTAGTGAGCCGCAAACATGGCGGCCTCCCAGACCTGACCCTCTTCAATCTCGCCGTCGCCCAGGATGGCGTAGACCCGGTAATCGGCGCCGTCGATCTTGCCGGCCAGAGCCATGCCGCAGGCGGCGGAAACGCCCTGTCCCAGAGAGCCGGTGGACATATCCACACCGGGGGTGTGCTTCATATCGGGGTGGCCCTGCAGCATGGCGCCGGTATGACGCAGGCTCTGCAGCTCCTCCGCGGAGAAATAGCCCTTCTCCGCCAGAGCGGCATAGAGGGCAGGGGCGGTGTGTCCCTTGGACAGCACCAGACGGTCACGGGCAGGATCCTTCGGGTTTTTGGGATCCACCTTCATCTCCCGTCCGTACAGATAGGCCAGCAGATCGGCAATGGACAGCGAACCGCCCGGATGACCGGATTTGGCGTGATAGGTTCCCTCAATGACGCCGAGACGAATCTTGCAGGCAAACTTCATCAGTTCTTTTTTGGATGCAGCTTCCATGTTTATGACTCCATTCCGCCGCCGCACACGGCTGTTTCTCAAAAGCGCCCGTCTGTGCGGAAAGACGGGCGGGTACTCTTATAAAAGAGAAGGGTGCTCAATGATATACTCAATGACCTCTGCGACAGCATCCTGTTCATTGTCTGCCGCCACATAGTCGGCCAGTGACCGCAATTCAGGGCAGGCACTCCGGGGCGCGGCGCCAAAGCCTGCCTCCCGGACCATGTCCATATCGTTATAGAAATCGCCCATGGCGATGGTTTTTTCCAGCGGAAAGCCGGTGTAGTCGCAAAGGCGGCGCAGGGCATTCCCCTTGCCGGCCTTTTCGGGCAGCACCTCAAAGAGGTGCCGGTCCGAGTGGGTCAGCCGCACACCGGGAAGCTCCAGCCCCTGCAGCCAGCGAATCATCTCCGGCATTTGCTGCTCCGGCAGGGCCAGCAGCAGCTTGATCCAGGTTTTGTCCATGACCTCGTCCAGACTGCAGCGGACATGGGGCACCGGATAAACGCCGTTGAGATGGGCGTCCAGCAGGCTGTTCCAGTGAACCGCGTACAGGCTGTCCTCCGCCAGCACCTCAATGCCCACTCCCGGGAACCGCCCGATCAGCTGCCGGGGCAGATCCCGGACCGATTCCGGCAAAACCGCTTCCCACAAAACAGAGGAACCCGCAGGATCGTACAGCATGGCGCCGTTGTAAAGAATCACCGGCGTGTCGATCTGCAGCTCGGAGAGATAGGAGGACGCGGTGGGAATCGACCGGCCGGTGGCCAGGGTAAAGGTGCCGCCCAGCTGCCGGAACCGGCGGATGGCGTCCTTATTGCCCTGAGAAATGGTCTTGTCATTGCGGAGCAGGGTTCCGTCGCAGTCTACCGCCATCAGCAAGCCGTCAAGCGGTTTGTCGGTCATTCCCGCCTCTCCCTGCAGCTTGCGGAGAAAATCCTGAAACACGACCGGCAGCGGGCTGTCAAAGGCCAGCCGCTCTCCGGTCACCGGGTGGGTAAAGGCGATATATTTCGCATGAAGACACTGACCGCCCAGCTGGGTCAGCACCTTTTTGGGGCCGTAGA
>JAQXNQ010000115.1 GCA_029098085.1 Oscillospiraceae bacterium | reverse complement strand
GCCCAGAATCACCACGGCAAACATGTTGGAGGGTACCAGATAGCCGAAGACACAGGCGTCGTCGGAGGGGCGGAAGCCGGACCAGGTCATGCCGGTGTAGTTGACCGGCATCCCCATACCGTCGTTCTGCAGGGTTTCCTGCTCCAGGCCGTTGCAGGCCTCCTCTGGCCGGATGAAGCGGTAAGGGGAGCGCTCAAAATGCCGCTGTTCATTGGTAAAGGTGCGGACGATGGTGTACAGCGCCTGCCGCAGGGTGGGCGTGAAGATCGCGTTCGATCCGCTCTCTTTCCAGTACAGATAGCACAGCTGCACCGGGTAGCAGAGGGAGTCCACCTCGTATTTCCGCTCCCAGACCCCCTTCAGATGTTGGGTGCGGTCCTCGCACCAGCGGCTGCCGTCCGGCTTTTCGTTGAAGGCGTTGGCGTAGGGGTCCAGCAGGATGCACTTCATCTGCCGGGCAATGAGCCCTTCGATGATCTCCCGCAGCCGGGGATCGTCCTTGACAAAGGGCAGGTAGTGGCGCACCTGAGCCGAGGAATCCCGCAGCCACATGGCCGGGATGTCGCCGGTGATGACAAAGCTGTCTCCGTCGGGCAGCTGCTTCAGGGTGGTTTCAATGGTGCTGACAAAGGTGTTTTTGAAGGTACTCAGCAGCTTGGGGTCGTGGGCCAGCAGGGTATCTGCCCGTTCCAGGACGGCCTGAAGGGATGGGGTCAGCATGGTGATTCTCCTCACTTGTATCGGTAATCAGCCCAGAGTTTCCTCCAGGCGGCGGCAGAACAGCTCGGTTTCCCGGATGTCGCTGTCGGACAGGTATTCCTCATGGCTGTGGGCCAGGGCAGTGCGGGCCTTCTGCAGCATCTCAAAGCCGTCCTGCCACTGGTCGTAAGGGCGGTCGCCGAAGGTTTCCTGCAGGCTCTGCTCCCAGAATCTGCGGATCAGCTTGACCACATCCCCCAGGGTAAAGGCATCCAGCAGGGTGCTGATCACCCGGTACAGGATCCAGTTCTGGCGGATCCGCCAGTTGCAGTCCGAAAAATCGATCAGGCTCTGCAGATCGGGATTCTGCTGGATGACCGTGGTCCAGTCCGGCCCCATGAGCCGGGTCAGGGCCTGATTCAGCACCCGTTTGAGCCGCTTTTCCGCGTCCATGACGACGGGCCAGGTGGGCCGCTCCAGGCTGACCGAGCGAAGGTAGCAGGTGCAGCTTTCCGACAGCACATAATACCGTCCGTCAGGCGCTACCTCAATGTAACCGGCGCCGATGTACCAGTCCAGATCGCTGGCCTTCAGGTCGTACTTGGGGCCGACGGTCAGCTGCAGCAGCTTGTTCAGAGATTCATCCCGCCGCAGCTGGTTGACGATGGAGTCAAAATAGCCCAGCACGGCGGTGCTTTTTTCGGCGTAGACCGCCTCCGGTTCGGGCTCCCGGCCCTGAAGGATCCGGTCCGCCAGCCCATGCCCGAAGATGGAGAGCAGGAAAGGGGAGCGTCCGGCGTAGTAGCTCAGCTGATCCTTCTGCTCCCGGGTCAGGGGCGAGCCCATGCCTTCGAATACCTGCCAGTACTCCTCCATATCGTCATCGTTGAAGCCGTGAATCTGGATCGAATCGAAGATGTGCTGGAAGGTGGAGTTGCCGTAGGCGTCCGCCTCGATGTTCAGCAGCTGGCGGCGGGAAATGGTGATGACCGTGACATTGTAGCAGGTCTTGGAGGCCAGATCCCGGATGAACTCGAAGTAATGGCGCTTGCCGAGGAATTTCTCAGCGGCGGCATCGAATTCATCCAGTACCAGCGCCACCCGTACGCCGGCAGACTTCATGGCCTCGAAGAAAAACTCCAGTGGTTCCTTGATCAGGGCATAGACGGGGGGCTGGCTGTCGTATTCCTCAAAGGCTTCGGCCATGATTTCGTCGCAGAGGTTCATGAGCTTCAGCTGCCGCCAAATTTTGCGGGCGATGGTTTTCCACAGGCTTTCAAAGCTTTCATGGGCGCTGACGCTTTCATTGACCAGCACCATGCCGGCCTCCCGCATCAGCTCCGGATCAAGCGCATTGGCGATCAGGGAGGACTTGCCGATGCGGGGCAGTCCCACGAAGGAAAGAGAGCAGCGTCCGCCGCTGTCAATGACCCGCTGGCGGATCTTCTGCACCAGCGCCTTGCGGCCGATGAAGGAGGGGCCGGTGACCTGGCCGCCTATCTGGAAGATGTTTTCCATAGTCTGTCTCCTTTCGCGGATTTACAGGGCGTCGCCGTACCGGTTGATCAGCCACTCCCTGAACAGTCCCACCACAATGCTGTACTGGTTCTGCTCCACCTTGACCACGCCCCGGGCCTCCAGCGTCTTGAGCAGCTCCGCCACCCGGGCGGGGGTCAGGCCCTCAGGGGTCAGCTGACCCATGGAAACGGCCGGAGCCAGACGGGTGCGCCGGGCCAGCTCCACCAGCAGGGTGAAGTTGTCGTCCCGCCGCCGCTCGTCGCCGGGGCAGCTGACGTCGTTGTAAAGAGGATCGAAGTTGCTGGCCGTGATGACGCCGCCGGTGAAGACCCGGTCCACCAGCTGGTCGATATGGGCGGCGATGACATTGTTGTGCCGTACCTCGTTGAGGTAATCCACCAGCTCGGCGCAGAGGATCATCAGCAGGTAGGCGCTTCCGGCGGTGAGTTCCACCAACCGGTCGACGGCGTCCTCGGAGAAGCGCACCTCGGGATTCTGCCGGGAGATGGGCACCCGGATCATCCGGCGGGCCTCCTCCGGCTTCAGATAGGTGACCGGGAACATGGCGGTGGCGCCCAGCTCGTTGCCGTATTCGGCCTTGAGGGTCTCCATGCTGTCCTGACCGACAATGATGCTGATCCAGCTGTGGTCATGGACCGATTCCCGCCAGAACCGCAGGAACTGGTCGGTGACCAGCCCCTTCTGGATATGTCCGTACAGATGGGTGAACTCGTCGATGAAGATGATGATGCGGTAGGGAACGCCGCTTTCCCGGATGACCCAGTCCAGGTCGTCCATGAAGCTCTTGAAGATCACGTCGTAGTTTTCGGCGGCGTCCATCATCTGCTGATAGGGGATTTCCAGCCCCTTTTCCTTCAGCAGGGCCTTGAGGCCGCTGTACCGCCGGTCCAGCAGCACCGCCCGGCGCAGCTTGGACAGGATGCCGCCCATGACGCTCTTGGTGAAGTTGTTGTTGGCGGTGTCGTAGGCGCCAAGGCTCCCCAGATCCAGCAGCACCGCCTGGGGGAAGTCCCGGCGGATCCGCTCCCGGACATGGTACAGCAGGGAGGACTTGCCGGTGCGCTTCTGTCCGTACAGGGCCACCGATTTCTTGGGGGTCAGATTGCCGTCCTCATCGCTGATGATGCGGATGATGTCGGCGATATCCTTGTCCCGGCCGAAGAACATCTCCGGATCCTCCACCTCCTGCTGGCTGGCGTAGGCCCGGAAGGGGTTTTTGATGGGCTTGAAGACGGCGTCGCTGATGGACACCGGGAAGGTGCGCTTCAGCTCGCCGGTGCGGGTGGCGCCCGATTCCCGGTACTCGTAGGTGACGGTGACCGTCACCGAGAAGGCGCTGCGGTTGTCGCCCGGCGCCATGGAGAAGGAGAGGATAATGCCCTCCCGGGTGCCGCCCTTGACATGGCCCTTCAGGCCGTCGATCCGCTGGAACTGGATGCCCTCCTCCGGCTCCACCAGCACCCGCAGATTGTCTGCGGTCTGCAGGTTGGGGCTGTTTTCGATGAAGAGGGGCAGGGAGAGCTGGCCCTCTGCCGAGCTGATGGTTTCCTCCGCCTGCAGAGTCAGATTGGGACGGCTTTCGTTGTAGATCTCCTCCAGCTGGGAGGAAGCGGTCTGGGAGGCCAGATTGACGGCGCCCAGCAGCGCTTCGTAGGTGAAGGCGGTGGGATTGCGGGTGATGCGGGCGGACAGGCTGACACAGAGGTCGCCGACGCTGCGCAGGGCCTGTTCCCGGAGCTCAAACTCCGACAGGGAGCTGAAACGCTCGAACAGCACCAGCAGCTGCAGGAATTCGCTGAGGGTCTGCCGGTCGGATTCGTCCGGTAGCATGGCAGCCTGGCTCTGGGCGATGGTCCGCTTGAGGCCGTCCATCCGTACCGAGCTCAGGTAATCCAGCCGGGAGGGAGAGAAGATGCCGCAGAAGGAGCGGTAATCCTCCAGCCACTGGGAGGAGGCCTGCTCCCACAGCTTTTCAAAATCCTCCTGGGAGCGGACGTTTTCGTCGGTCTCCACCAGAACCTGACAGAGCAGGGAAAGAATCTGCTGCTTCAGCGGGCTCTGGTACAGGGCGGACAGAAGGGTACTCTTGTGGGTGGTGTCGCCGGCCGTGAGGAAGAACATGCCCCGCAGGAAGGCGCCGGTGTCGGGGCAGGGCTGCTCGGAGAACAGCCGGACGCAGCGGTCGATGGACTCGGGCCGGGCAGTGGATTCCCGCAGTCGGTCGTAGGGCAGAAAATAGGAGCTGATGTAGCGGGACACGGCATTGACCAGATCCTGACTGCGGCCGGAGCGGTGCTGCAGCAGAGGGATGGCCTGCAGATAGCTGTAGCGCACCGACTGCACCGGCCTGCTCTCCTGCAGCTGGGCGTCGCCGAAGCTGCACAGGCCGCTGCCCAGCAGGGTCTCGAAATAGCTTTCGTTGAACTTGGGGACGTCCTCTTCGGACAGGCGGCCGTTTTCCCGCTGCAGGCAGCGGAGAATCAGCTTGGCCGCAGCCAGCTGCCGGTCGCTGCGGGCCTTGGGGGCGATGCCGCTTGTGTTCTTTTCGTAGTTTTCCAGATCCCGGCGAGCCTGCTGAATGTCACCGGTGAACTTGTCGTCCTCGATGCTCTTGACCCGCATGACGCTCTGGATGGACAGCTGATCCAGCAGCTCCCGGGCGTAGCCGGCGAGGTTTTCATAGGCGGAAACCGGCGTGTCCGGCGCCTGCTCGCTGAGGGAGGACTCGCTGGCGGCCTCCAGCGTGCCGGCCAGAATCTGCTGGGCGGCGGTGTCGTCGGGCCGGCTGGCCACCAGCTGGGCGGCGATGGCACGGGCCTCGTCCTTCTGTCCCAGATGATACAGGCAGATGGCGCGCCCTCTGGCCACCAGACTGCGGAGGCCCTCCGAAATGGGAACCTGCTCCCAGCCGCTGCTGCCCATATAGCCCCGTTCGGCCTGCACGGCCAGCTCCTCCCACCGGTCGAAAGCAGTCAGGGCGGCTTCATACCGGCCCATGCGGGTCAGCAGCTGGGCCTGCTTGATCATGTAGTGCAGCCGGGTGTTGACCTTCAGCGGACTGCGGAGCACCTTCTCATACAGGGAAAGCAGCAGCGGGTCGTTGGACTTGGTGCGGTCATAGATGGTGATCCAGTTGTTGACGGCCTTTTCCTCCGGCAGCACCTTCTCAAAGGCCTTCATGAGCATGATGGCGTTGTCGTCCTGGTGCAGCTGCAGATAGAGGCTCACCAGATCGCTGACCGAGGACTCCAGCCGGTCCTGGGCGCGGATGGCCTTGATATAGCGATCCACTGCCTTGGCCGGATCCCCCCTGAGCCGTTCCTGCTGCGCCTGCAGATACCAGCCGTCACGGCTTACGCCAAGGGGCCAGGGGGGAAGGTGAAAAAAAGGATTGTTCTGCTTTTCGGCGGTGTCGGTGGCGCGGAGGGTCAGCTCCCGCTTATCCTGCTCCCGCAGCGGCTCAAGCAGCCGGACGTTTTCCGCAAAGGGCCTGCCGCCGCGGCGGACAGCGGCAAAGATCACCCGGAACCGGCGTCCGGCCGGATCGGGCAGCTGCAGCAGACACTGCTTCAGCTCGGCGTCGCTCACATCCTCCAGCGTGAAGGCGAAGTCGTTGCCGCCGTCGTCCACCAGCCCCTGCCGCTGGGAGGGGAAATAGCGGGTGATGACGCCCTGACGGTGCTTCTCCATCTCGATCTGCTGGCGGATGATTTGCAGCTCCGCATCGGAGAAGGGCTCCACCTTCCTGATGTCCACCGCC
Source organism: Oscillospiraceae bacterium (assembly GCA_029098085.1). GTDB lineage: Bacteria > Bacillota > Clostridia > Oscillospirales > Ruminococcaceae > Faecivivens. The sequence continues at coordinate 4,168 of JAQXNQ010000115.1, read as the reverse complement.
ACCATTTTGCCGTCCCGGAGCTGGCGGAGAGAGAAGGTCACATCGAATTTGCGCTGCACCACATCCGGGAAGATGGTGCAGTAATCCTTCAGATCCTGATCGGTCATCTCATCCACCCGGAAGTTGAAGACCTCGTCGCCGCCGGTGATCTGTCCGTTCATGTAGGTGGGGAAGAAGCGGGTGATCACACCGCTGCGGCGGACGCTGGGATCCGCATCGGTATCGTAGGGGTGCTCCTTATCGGTGAGCCGGATGTTGACCGCACACTCACCGGTGGCGTTGCGGCCCACATCGAAGGTCACCAGGTAGCGATGTCCGGGATCGGTTTCCATCATGCCCTGCAGCACCGGGTCAGTGATGTGGTTGATGTGGAAGAACCAGTCGGGGCGTTCCTTGCTGTGGATGCGGCCGATTTTGCGGATCGGGGCGTAATCGTAGATATAGCCGGTCAGGTCGGTGGGCAGCATCTCGGGGAGGGTGATGGGTTCCTCCTTTTTGGGCTCCTCCTCTTCCTCCGGTTCATCGGTTCCTTCCAAAGCAGCCATCTGGCAGTGGGGCGGATCGGGGTAGCGGCGGTCGAACAGCTCGGACATGGCGTCGATGACCGTGGGCTCCGCGATGTTGGCACCCTCCGGCAGGGGAAGGCCGCCCTTCTGCAGCAGGTAGCACAGGCAGTCGGCACAAAGGGTCTTGTGCCGGTCGCCCTCGGTCTGCAGAAAACGGCGGAAAACCGACAGGTCGCCGGCCTTCTCCGCCAGCCGCAGGAAGGTGTAGATCACATCCGGTTCCTTTTTCTTTTCATACAGCAGATGGCAGGCGCCGTCCTCAGCCATTTTATCATCGCTCTGCAGCTGTCCAGCGGCGAAAAAGGCTCTGGCGTAGCTTCCGCCGTTGAACAGGCATTCCTCCGCCAGCTCCCAGCTTTCCAGCTTCATGGCCATTTCGCCGATGATGCTTTGGGTCAGGGCACTGTCGGGATACTGGTCGGACAGCTTGTCGGCCGCGGCCATGACCCGCTTGATGTCCATCGGATCCCTGGCTTTGGGGGAAGAAGCCTCCAGAAACCGGTGAAACAGAAGATTGATCCGTTCCTTCTCAATGGTATTGGGAGCCAGACGAAGGCGCTCCTGCACCAGATCGGCGTCAAAGCCGATGCGGTAGGCGGCTTCCTCCACCCGCCCAGCCGCCAGCTGGGCGGCGGTGGGGGCCGGTGCGCTGCGGACAGCCGCAGCAGGCTGAGGGCTTGCAGGGGAAACGGCCTGTACCGCTCCGGCCTCGGCAGGATAATAGGCGTTGATGATATTGAAGCTCACCGAACGGGGAACACCGCCGATTTCCAGCCGCACCCGCCGTTCATTCCAGTCCAGAATGGTGCCGGTCCATTCCACGCCGTTCTGCAGCATAATGGTGACATAGTCGCCCGGCTGATTGTCCAGAATAAAGTCTTCCCGTAAAGATTCCATAAGCGCATCCTTTCCCGCGGCGCTGAAAACAGCGCCCCTGTGCGATGATATTGGGTTAGGCGCCCGAAGGCGCAGTAAAAGAGAATATCCGTATAATGCTATTATAGCTTTTTTTTCGCAGAGTAGCAAGAAGTTTATGACGGATGACCCTGATTTTCCTGCGGACATGAAAAGACGGCGCTGCCGGAAAGCAGTGCCGCCCATAAATGCTTATTTTGCCGTGTCGCTGCCTGAGAAAAGCTGTGCCCAGTAGGTCACGCCGTTTTTGACGTAGGTGCTCACACCCATGTACCGGTAGCCGCTGTTCAGAATGGCCGCCTTGTGATTGGGGGATTCCATCCAGGCCTTGACCGCCGCGTCCGCCGTGTCCATGCCGCTGGCCAGATTCTCCGCGGAGCCGCCCAGGTTGGAAACGCCGTACTCCATCAGCACCGTCCACCACTGACTGCCGTCGGGACGGGTGTGCTCCAGCGAGCCCAGCTCTCCCCGCTCGGTGGCCCGCTGCAGAGCGGCCGCACAGAGCTTGTCCGACAGCTGCAGGGCGGGAAGACCCTCTTTGGCCCGCAGCTGGTTGACCTGCTGCAGCACCTGCTCCGCCAGGCTTCCCGAGGCGGCAGCGCCGGTGTAGATGCCGCTGCTGTCAAAGGTGTGGGAAACGCCGTCGATGGTGATGGTGCCGGTGGCCATGGCGCCGGATTCGGTCAGGTAGTAGGTATTGCCCAGATACTCGGTCCAGCCGGTGACCATGGCGCCGTTTTCGTCCAGCAGATACCATTTGCCTCCCAGCTGCACCCAGCCGGTGACCATGGCGCCGGTGCCGCCCAGCCAGTACCACTTTCCGCCGCTTTTCAGCCAGCCCTTCTGCATGGCGCCGCCGCCCCCGAAGAAGTACCATTTGCCGTCGATGCTCTGCCAGCCGGTGACCATGGCGCCGCCGGAGCGGAAATAGTACCAGACGCCGTCCACCTTCTGCCAGCCGGTGCGCATGATGCCGTCCGTCCCCAGGTAATACCAGATGCCGCTTAGCTTCTGCCAGCCGGTGGCCCGGACGCCGGAGGAGAGGGTGTAGATCCACTGACCGGAGGAGGTCTTTTCCCAGGCGGCCAGGGCGGGGGAGGTCATGGCGGCAACGGCGACAGCCACGCCGGCTGTCAGAGTCAGAATCTGTTTGAAGAGTTTTCTCATCGCTTTATGCCCTCGCAAAAACGGAACTCCGCTTGTGCTGTCGTAAAAGTCTGTTTACGGAATAAACCTTTCTTATTTTAACACACAATACGGAAGCTCGTCAACCGTCTGAATCCCGTAAAAAGTTAATTTTTGTTCATTTGGCAGACATTTTGGACAAAAAGCCAGAAAATGGATGTCCTTTGCCGGGAAAGGCGGAAGTTGCATCCGGGCGAAGAATGTGCTACAATGAACCTGCCCGAATGACTGTCAGGAAAGGATATGATTTTGATATGGAAAACAGCGGAAAACGGGAATACGCCCTTCTGGAAAAGATCGGCTTTGTCCGCACCGGCGGATCGGATGAGGAAAAGCGCGCGGCGGAGATTCTGCTTTCGGAGCTGAAGGCGCTTTCGGTGGAGGGAACGCTGGAGCCCTTCCCCGTCAGCTGGTATGAGGTGAAGACCGCAAAGCTGGAGGTGCTGGAGCCTTTTTACCGTTCCTTTGATGTGCGGGGCTACGGCCTGTCCGGCAGCACCGGCGAGGACGGTCTGACCGCAGAATTTTGCTATGTGCAGCAGGCCTCCCCGCTGGATCTGCTCCATGTGAAGGGGAAAATCGTGCTGGTCAACGGCAATGTCAACCCCGAGATCTATGAGCGGATCATCAAGGCGGGCGCCGTGGGCTTCCTGACCTGGTCCGGCACTGTCATCGACGATGTGGACAAGACTGACATCGAGCTGCGCACCCTGCGGGAGACCTTCCTGCGTCACGGCAAGATTCCCGGCCTGACCATGCGGGCCCGGGATGCCATGGAGATGGTGGCCGCCGGCGCGAGCAAAGTGCGCCTGACCTTGGTGCAGGAGGAAGGGGAGCGGGATTCCCACAACATCATCGCCCGTCTGCCCGGCACCGAATATCCGGACGAGGAAATCTGCTTTGTGGCCCATTACGACTCCACACCCTACTCCAACGGCGTCTACGACAACGGCAGCGGCGCCGCCATCATTCTGGAGCTGCTGCGGCATTTTGTGGAGAATCCGCCCCGGCGCAGCCTGCGCTTTGTCTGGTTCGGCTCGGAGGAGCGGGGCTTGCTGGGCAGTAAGTACTATGCTTCCGCCCATGAGGAGGAGCTGGAAAAGATGCAGCTGCTGGTCAACGTGGATATGGCCGGCCCCATTCTGGGCAACGACCGGGCGGTCATCACCGCCGATGTGAGCCTGCAGCACATGATCGATTACCTGTCGGCTGAGACGGGCTTCCCCATCATGACCACCCAGGACGTCTACTCCAGCGACTCCACCCCCTTTGCCGACAAGGGCGTTCCCGCCATCAGCTTTGCCCGGTTCGGCGCCAACGGCACAGCCCCCGGCCACAACCGCTCCGACCTGCTGGAGCACCTGTCCGCCGAGACGCTGGAGCGCACCACCGCCTTCATTCAACTGTTCGCCGACCGGATCGTGGGCGGCGTCGGCTTCCCCGTTCCCCGGGAAATGCCGGAAAATATGCTGGAGGCCATCGACAACTACATGAGAAGATGG
>JAQXNQ010000114.1 GCA_029098085.1 Oscillospiraceae bacterium | reverse complement strand
TGACGGGGACGAGGCGGAGCGCAGTCTGTCCCTGGCCACCGGCTTTGCGGCGGCGCCCTTTTTGCAGGCACTGGTTGACGAAGCGGCCGAAAAATGGCATAATTTAAGATGCAGCATCTATCCCGTGCGGAACGACTTTTTCGGCGAGACCATCACCGTCGCCGGTCTGGTGACCGGAACCGACCTGATGGCGCAGCTGAAGGGGAAGGAGCTGGGCAGGGTGCTGCTGATTCCGGACGTGATGCTCAGATTCCACGAGGATGTGTTCCTGGACGATGTGTCGGTGGAGCAGGTGGAGCGGGAGCTGGGCGTGCCGGTGAAAATTGTACAGGCAGGCGACGGCTATGCCCTTCTGGAAGCCCTTCTGGAAAACGGGAAAGCCTGAGTTTTCATAGATTGTGAGGTGTAAAGATGTCCAAACCCATCGTGGCAGTGGTGGGGCGGCCCAATGTGGGCAAGTCCACCCTGTTCAACAAGCTGATCGGCCAGCGGCTCTCCATTGTGGAGGACACGCCCGGCGTGACCCGTGACCGGATCTACGCCGAGTGCGAATGGCTGGGCCATCATTTTATGCTGGTGGATACCGGCGGTATTGAGCCCTATTCCGATGACGTGATTCTGGCGCAGATGCGCCGTCAGGCCGAGGTGGCCATTGAAAGCGCCAGCGTCATTATTCTGGTGACCAATGTGCGGGACGGCGTCACCGCCACCGACCAGGAGGTGGCCGCCATGCTGCAGAAGAGCGGCAAGCCGGTGGTTCTCTGCGTCAACAAGGTGGACAGCATCGGCGAGGTTCCGCCGGAGTTTTACGAGTTCTATAACCTGGGGCTGGGGGAACCCATTGCTGTTTCGTCGGTTCACGGTCACGGCACCGGCGACCTGCTGGACGCGGTGCTGGCGCACCTTCCCGATGAGGATGAGGACGACGATGATGACGGCCTGATCAAGGTGGCGGTCATCGGCAAGCCCAACGTGGGAAAATCCTCCCTGATCAACCGGATCGCCGGGGAGGATCGGGTCATTGTGTCGGATATCGCCGGCACCACCCGGGACGCGGTGGATACCACCGTGGAGAATGAGCAGGGACGCTTCCTCTTCATTGATACCGCCGGTATCCGGCGCAAGTCCAAGGTGCTGGAGAACATCGAACGGTACAGCGTCCTGCGGGCCTATATGGCGGTGGACCGGGCCGATGTGGCGGTGATCGTCATCGACGCCACCGTGGGCTTCACCGAGCAGGACAGCAAGGTGGCCGGTTACGCCCATGAGCAGGGCAAGGGCTGCATCGTGGCGGTCAACAAATGGGATGCGGTGGAGAACAAGAGTGACCGCACCATGAAGGAGTTTACCGACAAGCTGAAGGTGGACTTCAGCTTCATGAGCTATGTGCCCTTCATCTTCATTTCAGCTCTCACCGGTCAGCGGGTGCCCAGGCTGTACGAGCTGATCCGGCAGGTACACGACAAAAACAGCTTCCGGGCCACCACCGGCGCCCTCAACGATCTGCTGGCCTACGCCACCGCCCGGGTGCAGCCGCCGTCCGACAAGGGCAAGCGGCTGAAGATCTACTATATCACCCAGGCCTCCACCAAGCCGCCCACATTTGTGGCCTTTGTCAACAGGAAGGAGCTGTTCCACTTCTCCTATCAGCGGTATCTGGAGAATCAGATCCGGGAGACCTTCGATCTGGAGGGCACGCCGATCCGGTTCATTGTCCGGGAGCGGGACCGCAATGACAGCTGATTCCGGAAAGGAGACAGACTATGGAAAACTTTCTGTTTGTGCTGTCCCTGGTGCTGGCCGGCGTGCTGGCCTATCTGATCGGCAGCATGAATTTCGCCATCATTGTCACCCGGCTCCTTGCCCATAAGGATATCCGGGACTTCGGCAGCGGCAACGCTGGTATGACCAATGTGCTCCGCACCCTGGGCAAGGGCCCAGCGGTGCTGGTGACGGTGGGGGACTTCTGCAAGGGCCTGGTTTCGGTGCTGCTGGGGCATCTGCTGGTGCAGTGGATCGGCGGAACCGAGCCGCCCTACTATCTGGATTATATCATCGCCCTGCTAGTGATGCTGGGCCACTGCTTCCCGGTCTTTTACGGCTTCAAGGGGGGCAAGGGCATTCTGGTATCGGCCGGCGTGATTCTGGCTCTGAACCCGCCGGTACTGCTGGGGCTGCTGGTGATCTTCCTGATCGTGGTGGCCTGCACCCGCATTGTTTCGGTGGCGTCCATCACGGTGGCGGCGGCCTACCCGGTGCTGACCTTGCTGTGGGGGCTGTGGCAGGGGACGCCCCATCTGCTGGGGGCCACGTTGTCGGCGTTGGTGATCGGCGGCATTGTCATCTGGATGCATCGCAGCAACATCCGGCGGCTGCTGGACGGCACCGAAAACAAATTCGGCAAAAAGAAATGAGTGCTTTCTGAGGAGGAACGGTTTTGACCAAGGTTACCATTATGGGCACCGGCGGCTTCGGCGTATCGCTGGCGGTGATGTGCTGCCGGTACGGCTGCGATGTGACCCTTTGGGGCAAATTTCCGGCAGAGGTGGAGGCCATCGTCCGGGACGGGGAGCATAAAAAGCTGCTGCCCGGCGTGCCGGTGGATCCGGCCATCCGGGTAACCTCCCGGCTGGAGGACGGAAAGGACGCCGACCTGCTGATTCTGGCGGTACCCTCCTTTGCCGTGCGGGAAACGGCGGCGCTGGCGGCGCAGATTCTCGGCCCTCAGACCGTGGCCGCCAATGTGGCCAAGGGACTGGAGGCCGGCAGCCGCAAGCTGCTGGGCGAGGCCATCGAGGAAGAGATTCACCGGCCGGTGGTGGTGCTGTCCGGCCCCTCCCATGCGGAGGAGATCGCCCGGGGAGTGCCCACCACCATTGCGGCGGCCTGCCGCTGCCGGGAAAAGGCGGAGTATGTGCAGGATGTGCTGTCCAATGAAACGCTGCGCATCTACGTCAGCGATGATCCGGTGGGCGCACAGCTGGGCGGCGCGCTGAAGAACATCATTGCGGTCTGCGCCGGTATCTGCGACGGTCTGGGACTGGGAGACAACGCCAAGGCGGCGCTGATGACCCGGGGACTGGCCGAGATCGCCCGGCTAGGGGTGTCCATGGGCGCCGATTCGACCACCTTTGCCGGTCTGACCGGACTGGGCGACCTGATTGTGACCTGCACCAGCATGCACTCCCGCAACTATCGCACCGGCCTGTATATCGGCCAGGGCCTTTCTCCGGGGGAAGCGATCCGCCGGGTGGGTATGACGGTGGAGGGATGTCTGGCAGCCGCCACGGCCCGGGAGCTGGCCCGGGAGCGGGGGGTGGATATGCCCATCGTGGAGCAGCTGAATCTGGTACTGGGGGGCAAGGATCCCCGGCAGGCAGTGTCCGACCTGATGGGCCGTCCCAGCCGCCACGAAAACGAACGCATCTGGCTGAAGGAGCAGGCCGCGCAGAAGCAGTGACCTGAGTGACCTGTCAGAAATTTTACCGGCGCTTTGCAGGAGCAGAGCGTCGGTTTTTTCATGTCCGGAAAGGCGTTTTTGAGGCAAAAGACCGTTTGTTCATAGAATCCTGATTTTGTGGAGATGTGAACAAAAGGCATGCATCAGGAGCGGGGGAAAGGCGGAAAATTTCAGACTTGCAGTTTACACTCGGATATATTACATATAGTTTTGAAGTCGAGCGGCCTTTAAGGGACTGTTTTGTTTTAAAATGG
>JAQXNQ010000113.1 GCA_029098085.1 Oscillospiraceae bacterium | reverse complement strand
ACTGGCCAGTGGTAACGGCTGTTTTTCTGGCGGCCGGTTTCTCCAGGCTGGGCTGGAGCCGCAGCGGTCTGATCTGGCCCATAGCCGGTGTGCTGTTTGCCGCCATCCGGGCGGTGATCCGGCTGCGTGAGCAGAAATAATCCACAGCTTCATAGCTTGTTTCCCGAGCGGACAGGAAAGGCGCGGCCGATCCTGTCCGCTTTTTGCATAACCGGCCCGCATCCGGTCATACTGATGCAAAAGGAAGGAGGCGCGGAGCATGGAGCTGATCTGCGTACCCGGCAGGATCGAAAGCAGCCGCCGGGATCTGACAGCGGCGGACTGGCTGCGGATCGGCAGCCGTGCCGGACATGGCCGGGAGCAGGTGGGAATCGGCGCCGCTTATGGCTGCCCGGAGGACAGCCGGCTGGCGGTAATGGCCGGCGTCCTCAGCGCCGGGGCGGATGTCTGGGATTTTGGGGAGCTGACGCTGCCGGAATTTCGCTGCTGCGTGCGGTGCTGTTCTCCTTCTCTGGCTCTGCTGCTGCTTCCGCCCCGCTCGGCACGGGTTTTGTCTCCGGAGGGAGACGTTCTGTTTCCGCTGAAGCGGCAGCCGTCCCGCTGCCGGAGAGAGGGCAGGCGGATGGATATGAAAAATCTTCGGCAGCTGTATCCGGTTCAGCTGCTGAAGGCGGGACTGCGGGGGATGGATGGCGTTTCCGCCTGCTTTTCCGGCTCGGATACCCATCTGACGGGGCTGCTGGAGCAGGTGTTCTGCCAGCTGGGCGGCCAGACCGGCGGGGAGCTGTCACTGCACCTGGGCGGGGACGGGGAAAAGGTTACCCTGTCCCGAAACAATAGGATTCTCTGGGAAGGGGAAGCGCCGGACGGAGACGGCCCGGCCCAGGGCCTGCGGCTTTTGTCGGAGCTGAAGGAGCGGGGCTTTGTCCGGCAGGAGAAAGGTGATTCGGCAGAAACAGCCTTTTTGTCAGAATCGGCCGTTCATATACCGTTTACTTGACAGCCCCGAAAAAAAGCGGTACAATAACAATAGCTATTTGTTCGGATTTTAAGCTGAGGAAGGCGGCCTTTCTGCCGTTTCCGCGCTGCCGTCAGGAAATTGGGCAGGCACGGAACAGAGGGGTCTGAAAGCCTTCCCGGCTTCGGGGCGGAAGCGCCGGTCTGCGGCGGGCCTTTCGGATACCCCTGTGAATTTGATCTGTTTTTATGGCAAGAGCTTATCAGAGCCTACAAATATGCTGCTTTTGCCGAAAAAACGCCAGACCGGGAGGGAGAAGCGCCTTCTCTGACGGTCTTGTTTTTCATGCCTGCAAACAGCAGGTGCGTGTACGCTACATAGTGCTGCTGTCCGCAAGTCCTTGGGCTGGCTGAAAAGCAGGCGTATTTTTCATGTCGATCGGGCCGTCAGCCGGCACAGACCTCCATACGGCTGAAGACCTTTTATCATGCTCCGTTTCATCGGGAAAAGTAACGCAGAAAGAGAAGGGAAAAACGTGACAAATCAGAAAAAAGAAACGAAAGTAATCGATGCCATCCTCACCGGGGAGAAGAGCGGGAAAGCGCCCGCCGCCCCCAGAAAACGATCCTCCCGCCGGGGTGCAGGCTTTGCGCAGAAATCCGCTGCCTCTTCGGAATCCACCCTGCCTCAGCTGGTGATGCCCGCTGCCGCTGTGGCCAGCCTGTCAGAAGGGGACACTTCCGCAGCAAAAGACGTGAAAAAGGAAGCGTCTGCCCAGAGAACCCAATCCCGCGGACGCAGGTCTGCCCAGTCCAGAGAGGAGTTGTCCGCCGGAAAGGAAGCCGCAAAGGAACAGCCGGCGCAGAAGACCGCTGCCAGACGGGGCCGTCCCGCCTCCCGGCAGCAGAGCGTCCAGAAGGACAGCGAGCCGCAGGGACGCCGCGGTAAGGAAAAGAAGCCGTCGGTGCGGATCATTCCGCTGGGCGGCCTGAACGAGATCGGCAAGAATATGACCGCTTATGAGGCGGGAAACGACATCCTGATTGTGGACTGCGGCATGGGCTTCCCCGATGCCGATATGCTGGGTGTGGATCTGGTCATTCCGGACTTTACCTGGCTGGAAAAGAATGTGGAGCGGATCCGCGGCCTGCTCATCACCCACGGCCATGAGGATCACATCGGCTCCATCCCCTATTTCCTGAAAAAGCTGGGCACCCAGATTCCCATCTACGGCGCACGGCTGACCCTGGGTCTGATTGAGGGCAAGCTCAAGGAGCATGGCCTTCTCGGAAAAGCCAATCTGAATGTGGTCAAACCGGGCGACGTGGTCAGGCTGGGCTGCTTCTCGGCGGAGTTTATCCGGGTGAACCACTCCATTCCCGATGCCATGGCCATCGCCATCACCACCCCTGCCGGCGTCATTGTGCAGACCGGCGACTTCAAGGTGGATTACACCCCGATTCAGGGCGAAATGATCGACCTGGCCCGGTTCTCCGAGCTGGGACAGCAGGGTGTGCTCTGTCTGCTGTCGGATTCCACCAACGCGGAGCGGCCCGGCTACACCGAAAGCGAGCGCAACGTGGGCCGTGCCTTTGAGGCCCTCTTCACCCAGGCGGGAGACCGGCGGATCATCATCGCTTCCTTCTCCTCCAACATCCACCGGATTCAGCAGATTGTGGATCTGGCCGCCCGCACCGGGCGGAAGGTGGCCGTTTCCGGCCGCAGCATGATCAACGTGGTGGCCAAGGCCATTGAGCTGGGGTATCTGACCGTGCCCAAGGATGTGCTGATCGATGTGGACAACATCGGCCGCTACAATTCCAGCAAGCTGGTCATCGTCACCACCGGCAGCCAGGGCGAGCCCATGTCGGCCCTGTCCCGGATGGCCTCCGGTGAGCACCGGAAGGTGCAGATCACCTCCAACGACTATATCATCATCTCCGCCAAGCCCATCCCTGGCAACGAGAAGCACGTGACCCGGGTCATCAACGACCTGTTGAAGCTGGGCGCCGAGGTGGTGTATCGCTCCATGTACGAGGTGCACGTCTCCGGCCACGCCTGCCAGAACGAGCTGAAGATGATGCTCTCGATGGTGAAGCCCAAATTCTTCATCCCTGTGCACGGCGAGTATCTCCACCTGACGGCACACGCCCATCTGGCCCGGGATCTGGGCATCGCCCCCGATCACATCCTGATCACCGACATCGGTCAGGTGATCGAGCTGACGCCCGATACCATGCAGGTCACCGGCACCGTGGAGGCGGGCCGGGTCTTCGTGGACGGCTACGGCGTCGGCGACGTGGGCTCCATCGTGCTGCGGGACCGGCAGCACCTGGCTCAGGACGGCCTGATCATCGTGGTGGTCACCATCGAAAGCGAGTCCGGCGCCGTGGTGGCCGGCCCGGACATCGTCTCCCGCGGTTTTGTCTATGTGCGGGAGTCGGAGGAGCTGATGGAAACCGCCCGGCGGCTGGTCAAGAGCACGCTGGAGGAATGCCAGGAAAAGGGCATGCGGGAATGGAGCGCCATCAAGATCAGCATCAAGGACCGCCTTTCCTCCTTCATCTACAAGAAGACCAAGCGCGACCCGATGATCCTGCCCATTATCATGGAGATTTAAGGCAAAGCAAAACGCGTCCGGAAGAGTACCGGGCGCGTTTTTTGCGCTTACTTTTTGCGGCGGATGCCGTACTTTTTTCTCAGACAGAGCAGGACAAGGAGGGGAGCGGGATAGAGCAGTCCGTAGGCAAGGGGCATATGCCAGTCCCGAAGAGGATGATCAAGCAATTCGATCAGCATGATCACCACTGTCCCTATGCCAATCAACAGGCGGCAGACTCCGCGTCCACGCTGATACTTTTTCTGCTGTGGGTCGTCCGCCTTTGCAGACAGGCGCAGATCGTAAATGGAGAGCAGCAGACAGTTGACTCCGCTTGCGATAAAGAAGACACGGAAGAAATCGGACATTCTCAAATCCCCCAATGCACGGAGATGGATCTTGTAAGATCATTATACAACAAGGACAGGGAAAAAGCAACCGGCAGGAGACACCCGTCTGACAGCCCGGCCTTCTGAGGGAATGCGGAAATGTCAGGACAAAGGAGAATTCTGCTCCGGCAGATTTTCTTTCGGAGATGGTTCGGGACTCTTTACTTTTTCCGAAAAAAATTAGATAATAGATAAAAATGCACGAACAGGCCGACAAAATGTAATTCTTTCACTTAAAAATACGGCCTGTAATTCTCTCAAAGGTGGGGACAGCTGTGAAGGATAAAAAGTTCTGGAATGTCAGGATCCATATTTTGGTGCTGCTGTCTCTCTGTCTTGTGCTGACCCTCCTGCTCTGGAGCGGAAATAAGATCGTCTTTTTTGCCGCGCTGGCTGTGGTGCTGATTTACGGTGTCTTGCTGCTTTTGGGCCTGCGGAATATGGGGCGGCAGATCAATACGCTGCTTTCCGCTGAAGCCCAGCGGCTTTCCGGCAGTGACCGGGAGGCGCTGCAGAATTTTCCGCTGCCCACCATCGTGGTAACCGGCCGGCGGGAGATCGTCTGGTACAACGACCTGTTCCGGGAACGGGTGCTGGACGGCCGGGACACCCTCGGCACCAGTCTGGACACCATCACCACTGCCAAGCTGCCGGATTTCTGCCGCACCGAGGGGCTGCAGATCACCTACCGCGGGCGCATTCACCGGGTGACCGGCATGCATGTCAAGGAAGGCGAGACCGGCCTGTATAACCTGTATTTCACCGACATCACCCAGCTGACCCGGGACGCCGAGCTGTACCACATGACCCGGCCGTCGGTCATGCTGGTGATGCTGGACAATTACAGCGACATGATGCAGCAGTCCAGAGAGAGCGAAAAGTCCCGGATCATCGGCGCCATTGACTCCTCGCTGGAGGATTTCATCGGACGGATGACCACCAGCTTCATCAAGCGGTATGAGGGCGACAAATTCCTCATGGTGGTGGAGGAGCGGCACCTGGAAAAGATCATCGAGGGGCGCTTCGCCATTCTGGATGAGGTCCGCAGGATCGAAACCAATGGCAGCACGCCGGTCACCCTGTCCATCGGCGTCGGCCGGGGAGAGGAGACCCTGGCGCAGAGCGAGGCGTCCGCCCGTCAGGCGCTGGATATGGCCCTGGGCCGGGGCGGCGACCAGGCGGCCATCAAGAATCAGAGCCAGTATGAATTCTACGGCGGTGTTTCCAAGGGCGTGGAAAAGCGCACCAAGGTCAAGAGCCGCATTGTGGCCAACGCCCTGTCCGAGCTGATTGAAACGGCGGATCATGTGCTGGTCATGGGCCACAAGTTCGGCGATCTGGACTGCGTGGGCGCGGCGGTCGGCATGGCGACGGCGGTCCGCAGCCTGGGCAAGCAGGCCGAGGTGGTCATTGACCGGGAGAAAAATCTGGCCAACATTCTGATCGATATGGTGACCCGGGACGGCAACAACAATCTGTTCATCGACCCGGACGAGGCCAAATTCGGCATCACGCCGGAAACTCTGCTGATCATCTGCGACACCCATACCCAGAACCTGCTGGAGTCGGCGGAGGTGTACGAGCGCTGCAAAACCGTGGTCGTCATCGACCATCACCGCAAGATGGTCAACCATATCGACAACGCGGTGATTTTTTATCACGAGCCCTACGCGTCCTCGGCCTCCGAAATGGTGACCGAGCTGATCCAGTATATGGGCGATCACTGCCGCATCAGCTCGGTGGCGGCGCAGGCGCTGCTGTCCGGCATCATGCTGGATACCCGCAATTTTGTGCTCAAGACCGGCGTGCGCACCTTTGAGGCGGCAGCCTATCTGCGCCGCATCGGTGCCGATACCATTGTAGTCCGCAAGCTCTTTTCCAGCTCGCTGGATTCCTATCAGCGCAAAACCCGCATCGTCAACGCCGCCCAGATCTACAAGACCTGCGCCGTGGCGGAGAGCGATTTTTCCTCGGAGGATATGCGGGTGGTGGCGCCTCAGGCAGCGGATGAGCTGCTGGGCATCGATGGGGTGGACGGTTCCTTTGTGTTGTATGACGCCGGAGGCACCATCAACATTTCCGCCCGGTCCATGGGCGCCATCAATGTGCAGCTGATCATGGAGAAGATGGGCGGCGGCGGCCACCATACCATGGCGGGCGCACAGATCCGCAATGTGGAAATGGAAAAGGCAAAGCAGATGCTGCTGGAGAGCATTGACCAATATTTCAAGGAGAAGGGCTGACCCCAGCCCGGGAAGAAAAGGAGAAGTATCATGAAAGTAATTTTATTGCAGGATGTAAAGGGCAGCGGCAAGAAGGGCGACCTGATCAACGCCGCCGACGGCTACGCCAGAAACCTTCTGATCCCCAGAGGACTGGCCATGGAGGCCACTGCCGGCGCCATCAACAACAAGAAGGTGCAGGACGCTGCCAAGGCCCATCACGCTCAGGTGGAGCTGGAAGAGGCCCAGAGGGCTCAGAAGGAGCTGGAGGGCAAGACCGTGACGGTTTCGGCCAGAGCCGGCAAGGAAGGCCGTCTGTTCGGCGCCGTGACCGCCAAGGAAGTGGCTACAGCACTGAACGAACAGTATAAGCTTTCCGTCGATAAACGGAAAGTATCTCTCTCCGCCGAGATCAAGGCCTTCGGCACCTATGAGTTTGAGCTGAAGCTGCACACCGGTGTGGTGGCCAAAATGAAGGTCATGGTAAAAGAGGCCTGATCCGGCCTTTGCGGAGAATTCCGGCAGATCTGGCGGGTTGCTGAGACCCGCCTTTTGCTGTCAATATACCGAAAGGAGGCCTTGTCATGGCGGACACCGGTTTGGGGCGGGACTTTGGTTCCCTGGATCCGGGACGGGGACAGCCCTACAGCCTGGACGCGGAGCAGTCGGTGCTGGGCTGCGTGCTGGTCAACTCTGAGCTGATCAGCGATGTGATGGAGCAGATCCGGAATCCGGAAGTTTTTTATGTGGACAGACATCAGGAGCTGTACCGGCTGATGATCCGGCTGTTCAGCGAATCCCGGCCCATTGACTATGTGACCCTGATGGACGAGGTCAAGGCAGCGGAGCTGTTTGACAGCGAACAGAGCGCCCGTTCCTACCTGCTGCATCTGATGGATGTGGTGCCTTCCACCGCCAATCTGCCCCATTACTGCGAAATCGTGGTGGAGAAGTATTATCTCCGCCAGCTGCTGATCGCCTCCAATGAGATCGCCGGCATGGTGCAGGGCGAGGAGGGAAGCGCTTCCCAGCTGCTGGACATGGCAGAGCAGAAGATTTACGATATCCGTCAGGGGCGGCAGAGCTCCGAGCTGAAGCCCATCAGCGAGATCATCATCGGCGTTTACGACAACATCTATCAGATGCACACCCGCACCGACAGCCGGTATACCGGTCTGCCCACCGGCTTCACCGGACTGGACACCCTGCTGTCCGGCCTGAACAAGTCGGACCTGATTCTGATCGCGGCCCGTCCCGGCATGGGTAAGACCACCTTCGCCATGAACATCGCCTCCAATGTGGGTCTGAAATACCCCGATGTGGACATCGCTGCCTTTTCGCTGGAAATGTCCGCACCCCAGATTGTCTCCCGTATGCTCTGCGCCGACGCCATGATCACCAGCGACAAGCTGCGCACCGGCCATCTGGAGCCGGAGGAGTGGGGCAAGCTGGCCCAGACCGCCCAGCGGCTGTCCGGCACCCGGATCTATCTGGACGATACCGCCGGCATCACCGTCTCGCAGATCAAGGCCAAGGCCCGGCGGCTGAAGAATCTGGGCGCGATCATCATCGACTACCTGCAGCTGATGACCTCCGGCAGCCGGATCGAAAACCGGGTACAGGAGATCTCCCAGATCACCCGGAGCCTGAAGATCATGGCCAAGGAGCTGAATGTACCGGTGATCTGTCTGTCCCAGCTGTCCCGTGCGGCCGAGCAGCGGCAGGGCCACCGGCCCATGCTGTCCGACCTGCGGGAATCGGGCTCCATCGAGCAGGACGCCGACATCGTGCTCTTCCTGTACCGAGATGATTATTACGCCGAGGAAGGAGAGGAGCCGGTCAACAAGAACACCGCCCTCTGCATCGTCGCCAAGAACCGCCACGGCTCCACCGGCGATGTGCCCATCGGCTTCCAGGGCGAGTACACCCGTTTCTCCAATCTGGAGATGACCCGTGATGCGCCGCCCGCCCGCTGACCGTCTGGAGAGCCGGTTTCCGGAGAAGCTGGTCAGGGGCTGTCATGTGGTGGTGGGCTTTTCCGGCGGGGCGGATTCGGTGAGTCTGCTCCATTACCTCTGGCAGAACCGGCAGCGGCTGGAACTGACGGTGGAGGCGGTGCACCTCAACCACACCCTGCGGGGGGAGGAGAGCGGCCGGGACGAGGAGTTTGTCCGCGGCTTCTGCCGGGAGCGGGGAATTCCGCTGACCCTGCGGCGGGCGGATATTGCCGGACTGGCCCGGGAAAGAGGCCTGTCTCTGGAGGCCTGCGGCCGGGAAGAGCGGTACCGCCTGTTTGAAGAGGCGGCAGAAGCGGCCCGGCAGCGCCTGCCTGAAGGCAGAATTCGGATTGCCACTGCGCATACCCTGTCCGACGATCTGGAGACGGTGCTGTTCCGCATGGCGCGTGGCACCGGCCTGGACGGCCTCTGCGGCATTCCGGAGCAGCGGGGAGAGATCATCCGGCCGCTGCTGCGCTGCACCCGGGAGATGGTGGAGGAGTACTGCCGCCGGTGCGGCCTTTCCTTTGTGGAGGACAGCACCAACCGGGATCCCCGCTATGCCCGCAACCGGATCCGGCTGGAGGTGGTGCCGGCCCTGCGGCAGATCAACGACGGGGCGGAGGAGAACCTTCTCCGGCAGCGGCAGGAGCTGGAAGCGGACCGGGATTATCTGGAGCAGCAGACCGATGTCCTGCTGCAGGCTGCCCGCAGGGAAGAGGGGCTGGATACCGCCCCGCTGGCAGCGGCCCATGATGCGCTGCTCTGGAGGAGCTGCGCCCGGATGCTCCGGCAGGAGGGTCTGCCGGTGGACCGGAAAAATGTCCTTGCGCTGGCGGAGCTGATCCGGGCAGGGCAGGGACGGCTGGAGCTGCAGCCCGGCAGCTTCTTTACGGTGCGGCGGGGCCTTCTGCGGCCGGAGAGGACGACCGAGGTGATTTTTCCGGCGGTTTCCGTTCCGGCTGCGCCGTTGGCGGACGGAATGCGGCGGGAAGTCACCATTGAGCAGATCATTTGTTTGGATAATCTGCCGCGGCGGCAGGAAAAAAAGCTCTGGTTACAGGTGATTACTGCCAAAGATTGGATAAACTTGCAAAAAGTTTATGAAAACTTATTATTTTTCGCGGTGGATTATGATACAATAATCGGTAGTCTGAATTTTCGCCCCCGTCAGGCAGGAGATGTGCTGGCGCAGCCCTCCCGGGGCGGGCGGACGCTGAAAAAACTGTTTTCCGAAAAGGGACTGACCGCCCTGGAGCGGCAGACGCGGCTGGTGGTGGCGGATGACGGTTCCGTTTTCTGGGCGGAGGGCTTTGAAGCAGACCGTCGGGTGCAGATCCGTCCGGAACGGACCACCCGGGTGCTGCTGGCTTTTCGGAAGCTGCCTTCGTGTGAATGACAGGCCCGCAGCTGAGTGGGCCGGAAAGGCTGGGAATTTGATTATGTGCGACGATATCGAAAGAGTACTTCTGTCGGAAGAGGAGATTGCGGCCAAGGTCAAGGAGCTGGGCGCTCAGATCACCCGGGATTATCAGGGCAAAAACCTGATGATGGTCAGTGTGCTGAAGGGCTCAGTGGTATTTATGGCCGACCTGATGCGGGCCATCGATCTGCCCTGCCGCATTGACTTCATGTGCGTGTCCAGCTACGGCTCCGGATCCTCGTCCAGCGGC
Source organism: Oscillospiraceae bacterium (assembly GCA_029098085.1). Taxonomy (GTDB): domain Bacteria; phylum Bacillota; class Clostridia; order Oscillospirales; family Ruminococcaceae; genus Faecivivens. Next base: position 4,651 of record JAQXNQ010000113.1, on the reverse strand, counting down.
GTGGTCAAGATCATCAAGGATCTGGACATCGACCTGCACAATGTAGATCTGCTGATCGTGGAGGATATTCTGGACAGCGGCAAGACGCTGCACTATATCACCAAGCTCCTTGCGGAGCGGGGAACCGCTTCCATCCGGATTGCCACTCTGCTGGATAAGCCGGAGCGCCGTGTGGTGCCGCTGAGCCCCGATTACTGCTGCTTCTCGGTGCCGGATGAGTTTGTGGTGGGATACGGACTGGACTACGATGAGCAGTACCGCAACCTTCCCTATATCGGCGTGCTGAAACGAAGCGTGTACGAGAAATGAATCGTTCGGAATATTTCTCTTAAAATATACTGAAAGGAGTGATCTGCTTGCAGAAAAAAAGAGGCGTCTCCATTGTCATCATGATCGCTGTGATCGCCTTTATGGTGGTCATGTCTTCCTTCCTGATGAAGATGATGACCCCCCAGCAGAAAAGCTATACCTATTCCGAGATCGTCTATATGTTTGAGGACCAGAAGGTGGAGAAATACCAGCTGGATCTGGGCACCGGCGAGCTGACGCTGCAGCTGAAGGATCAGAAGACGCCGATCGTGTACCGGCTGGCGGCTCCCGCTTATTTTCTGGATCAGGTGCAGCCTGCCATCGACCAGTACAATGAGGAGCATCCCGACGCGCGGATGGAGTATGAATGGATCCGGGCGTCCGACAACAGCTGGCTGTGGAGCCTTGTGCCCTATCTGCTGATGATTGTGAGCATGGGCGTGCTCTGGTACTTCATGTTCAAGCAGGCCAACGGCGGCGGCAAGCTCAATCAGTTCGGCAAGGCCAACCTGAAGAATCCGGCGCAGATGGGCAAAAAGACCACCTTTGCCGAGGTGGCGGGCGCCGACGAGGAGAAGGAAGAGCTGGCCGAGATCGTGGATTTCCTCAAATATCCAAAGAAGTTCAACGAGCTGGGCGCGCGCATTCCCAAGGGCGTGCTGCTGATGGGCCCTCCCGGCACCGGCAAAACCCTGCTGGCTCGGGCCGTGGCCGGAGAAGCGGGCGTTCCGTTCTTCTCCATTTCCGGCTCCGATTTTGTGGAGATGTTCGTGGGCGTGGGCGCTTCCCGTGTCCGGGATCTGTTTGAACAGGCCAAGAAGAACGCTCCTGCCATTATCTTCATCGATGAGATCGACGCCGTGGGCCGTCACAGAGGCGCAGGCCTGGGCGGCGGACACGACGAACGGGAGCAGACCCTGAACCAGCTGCTGGTGGAGATGGACGGCTTCAGCAACAACGAAGGCATCATCGTTATCGCTGCCACCAACCGGCGGGATATCCTCGACCCGGCGCTGCTGCGTCCCGGACGGTTTGACCGTCAGATCGTGGTCAGCTATCCCGATGTCAAGGGCCGCGAGGAAATCCTCAAGGTGCATTCCCGCAACAAGCCTCTGGGCTTTGATGTGGATCTGTCGGTGATCGCCAAGACCACGGCGGGCTTTACAGGCGCGGATCTGGAAAACCTGATGAACGAGGCCGCTCTGCTGGCTGCCCGCAAGGGACGCAAGGCCATTATCCTCAAGGATATCGAGGAAGCCACCATCAAGGTGGTGGCCGGCCCCGAAAAGCGATCCAGAGTGATCTCCGAGAAGGAAAAGAAAATCACGGCCTACCATGAGGCGGGCCACGCCATTACCACCTATTACAGCGGAACTCAGGATCCGGTGCACGAAATCTCCATCATTCCCCGGGGTATGGCCGGCGGCTACACCCTGTCCCTGCCCGAGCACGACAAGAGCTATATGGGCAAGCGGGAGATGGAAGAGCAGATCGTGACCCTGCTGGGCGGCCGTGTGGCGGAGGCTCTGGTGCTGGATGACATTTCCACCGGCGCTTCCAATGACCTGGAGCGGGCGACCAAGATGGCACGCGGCATGGTGACCCGCTACGGCTTCAGCGACAAGCTGGGCCCCATTGTCTACGGACAGGATGAGGGCGAGGTCTTCCTGGGCCGGGATATCAACAATATCCGCAACTATTCCGAGCAGGTCGCTTCCGAGATCGACGATGAGATTCGCCGGATTGTGGAAACGGGCTATGACACCGCCGAGCAGATTCTGACCCAGCACATGGATCAGCTGCATCTGGTGGCCCAGTACCTGATTCAGAATGAGAAGGTGGACGAAACCGCCTTCCAGCAGCTGATGAAGGGCGAAATGGACGCCTCCGGCGCACCGGTGGTGCCGGCTGCGGCACCTGCAGAGGAGCCCTCTTCTGAGGCTTCGGACGCGGACAGCACCTCCGATCCTTACAGCAGCCTTTTGAACTGACGCTGATGCCCTCCCTCCGGGGAGGGCGTTTCAGCATGTCGATAAAATTACTGCTGATTAGCGACTTGCACAAATAAAGAATACCTTCCAATGTGTTGCCAAGGATTATGGGTCAAGGGGCTTGCTCCTTGCGGGTCCCGGACACGGCCTTCGGCCTTGGTCTGGAAGCGCCCGTTATAAACAAACGTAAAGAAGACGCACTCACGCGCAAGAACGCTTGCGTTCTTGCAGCTTTCCCGCAGGGAAAGCGAGGGCATTTGTTTGCAGCTGCTTTTACGAAAAAGAGAATTTTTGCGGGTTTTTCACAAAAATGGCTTTTCGGCGGAAAAGCCTGCGCTTTTTACTTGACGGGATGCTCCGTCCGCGTTATAATAGTCAAAAAGCCCTCTCCGGCAGAGAGGGCATTTCCAGACCCGTTTTAGTCATCATACCTCTTGCGGACTGGTATGATGCCGCTGAAAAACCGTCCCGTCCGGCGGGAACCGGTCAAGGGTCAGCCTACAGACTTTGATTTCAGGGAGGTGCTGCAGGGTGCTCACCACGGTCAGCGAAGCAATGGTGTCCTGTCTGGAGCAGGAGGGTGTTGAGGTGCTCTTCGGCTACCCGGGCGCGACCATCTGTCCTTTTTACGATGCTCTTTCCCGTTCCGATATCCGTCATATTCTGGTGCGCACCGAGCAGAATGCCGGTCACGCCGCCAACGGCTACGCCCGGATGACCGGGAAACCGGCGGTCTGTGTTGTCACCTCGGGCCCCGGCGCCACCAATCTGATCACCGGCATTTCCACCGCCTATATGGACTCCATCCCCATGGTGATCATCACCGGTCAGGTGGTGTCCAACCTGCTGGGCAGCGATGTGTTCCAGGAGGTGGATATCACCGGCGCCTGCGAGCCCTTTATCAAACACAGCTATCTGCTGAAGGATCCCAAAGAGGTGGCCCGGGTGTTTAAGGAAGCCTTCTACATAGCCGGTACCGGCCGTCCCGGCCCCGTGCTGATCGATATTCCGATGGACGTGCAGAAAATGCAGGTGGATTTCACCTATCCGGAGGAAGTGAGCATCCGCTCCTACAAGCCCACCAGCAAGGGCCATCCCGGCCAGATTAAAAAGGCCGCTGCCGCCATTGCCGAGGCAAAGCGCCCGCTGATCATCGCCGGAGGCGGCATCTTCAGCGCCGGTGCGGAGAAGGAGCTGCTGGCCTTTGCCGAAAAGACACAGATTCCGGTGGTCAATACCCTGATGGGCATCGGCGCCGTTCCCTCCGACTGCAGCCTGCGGCTGGGCATGATCGGCATGCACGGCATCAAACCGGCCAACTACGCCGTCCATCAGGCGGATCTGCTGATTCTGGCAGGCTCCCGGGTGGCCGATCGGGCCATTCCGTCGCCGGATGTGCTGGCCCGTCAGAAAAAGATTATTCATATGGACATTGACCCGGCCGAGATTGGCAAAAACCTGGGGGTGGATATCCCCGTGGTGGGCGATATCCGGCAGATCCTCAGCCAGCTGGCCGAAGGGATTCAGCCCGGCGCCGAGCAGGGCTGGCAGGACTGGCTGGAGGAGCTGCGGGGGGTGCAGAAAAAGTATCACCCCGACTACGGTCTCCGGGACGGATATGTCAATCCCAAGCTGCTGATGCATCAGCTCAACGCCATGGCGGACGAAGACGCCATCATCGTCTCGGACGTGGGACAGAACCAGATGTGGTCGGCCAATGAATTCGCGGTTCGCCGGGGACGGTTTCTCACCTCCGGCGGCATGGGCACCATGGGCTACAGCCTGCCCGCTGCCATGGGCGCCAAAGCCGCCTGTCCCGACCGTCAGACCATTGCGGTCTGCGGCGACGGCTCCCTCCAGATGTGCTCGATGGAGCTGGCCACGCTGGTGCAGCACCGGCTGCCGGTCAAGACGGTGGTCTTTTCCAACAACCGTCTCGGCATGGTGCGGGAGCATCAGACCGCCGTTTATGACAACAACCTGACTGCCGTCTTTCTGGACGGAAGCCCGGATTTCGCCAAGCTGGCCGCCGCTTACAACATCCCCTCCCTGCGGATTCATAAAAACAGTGAGATCGATGATGCCCTGCGGCAGCTGCTGGAGGCGGAAGGCCCCTTCCTGCTGGAGGCCATGGTGGATCCGCTGGAGACCACCCTGTAAAGGAGGACGACATGAAGCACACTCTTTCTGTTCTGGTAGAGAACCATGCCGGCGTCCTTTCCAGGATCACGGGACTGTTTGCCCGCCGGGGCTTCAACATCGACAGCCTGGCTGTGGGCACCACGGCGGATCCCGCCGTTTCCTGCGTCACCATTGTGGTGGACGATAAAGAGAATGAGCTGGAGCAGATC
>JAQXNQ010000112.1 GCA_029098085.1 Oscillospiraceae bacterium | reverse complement strand
CAAACAGCGCCTCATCCAGCGGGATGGAGGGGCCGATTTCCAGATCGGAGAAGCCGTTGTCCTTTGCCCAGCGGGCCATGGCGGCAAAGTCATTCATGCCCGCCCAGGCAAAGCAGTTGGTGATGAATCCAAGCTTCATGGCGGTTCACCTCAGACGGTGATGGTGCGGCCTTCCTCGGCCGCTCTGGCGAAATTATCGATCTCCTGCTGAATGAAGAGACCCCGCTCCAGATCCCGCACCGGCTTTTTGCCGCTCAGGATGCAGTCAGCGAACTCGCAGATGACGCCGTAGTGCTGAACGCCCTGGGTGCCTTCGCCCATGTACTTCTCGGGGATGGGGATCGGGTGCATGCCCCACTTGATCTCGGTCTCGCCGGGCAGGGGAGCGTTGGTCAGGGACATGCCGATGGTGCCCCGGGGCCACTTGGTGCTGTTGGAGATGGCGCCGTATTCGCCGATGATTTCAAAGTCCGCACCGCCGTGGTTGATTCGGCTGGTGAGGAAGGTGAAGAGGACGCCCTTGTCGGTGACGGCGGTGAACGCGGCGGTGTCGTCGTTGGTGACCGGGCCCTTTTCGTCGCCCTTCTTCTCACCCATGACGCTTTCGCCATCGATGACATACCGCTCGGGGATGGAGGTGGTGGTCACGGCGCTGTAGCTGACGAATTTGCCGCACTGCTCACCCAGCATCCAGTCGGACAGATCCAGCATGTGTGCGCCGAAGTCAGCCAGGGAGCCGGTGCCGGAGGTTTCCTTCCGCATCCGCCACTCCAGATAGACCTTCTCGGCGTTGGCGATCCGTCCGCCGCCGCCGTGATGGCGGACAAAGCGGATCGGGCCCAGCACGCCGCTGTCGACGATTTCCTTCATATACTGCACCGCGGCCTGCTCCCGGTAGTTGAAGCTGGTCATGGCCACCAGCTCAGGATGAGCCTTGGCGGCTTCCACGGCCTTTTTGCCGGTCTCGGCATCCGTGGAGAAGGGCTTTTCCACCAGCACATGCTTGCCGGCCTCCAGAGCCTTGACCGCCAGATCGGCGTGGAAGCAGTTGGGCACGCAGAGACTCACCGCATCTACCATGGAAAACAGCTCGTCCAGGGAGGAACAGATGGTGACGCCCTCGATCTTGTGGCGCTGGGCGAACGCCTCCGACCGGCCGGGGAGAATGTCGTACAGAGCGACCACCTTGGTCTTGTCGCATTTTGTATAGCCATCATAATGGGATTTGGCAATGCCGATGGTGAAGCCGTTGCCGATGATGCCGACGCGGATCTGCTGCATACGATCCATTCCTTTCTCTCCGGGTTGAACCGGTTTCGTTCCGTTTCTGTTCAGGTCGGGCATGGAGCCCTGTTTAACCTAAACGTTTAAGCAACTGTATTATAACGCCTGATTCTCGAAAAGTCAATATCTTTCCGTGAAATTGTCTGTTTTTTCTTCAGAACACTTTCCGATTTTGTATTGTATCAGAATGCGAATGAGGCCTTCTCCGGAGCTTCCGGTGAGAATTGTACGGATAAGCACGGGCACAGGGGGAAATCTGCCCCGAAATTGGCGAAAATACAGCTTAATCGATTTACCATGTGAAATTGCAAAGCCAATCCGCCCGTACGCCGCGGCCCGGCAGCCGGAAAAGGGAGCAGCGGCCTGCAGACCGGCAGGGCAGCGTTTATTCCCTGTATTCAGATAGGAATATCGGTATTAAAGAGTATAGTCTCTCCCGCCGGGAAAGTCAAGGAAATGGCCATCGGATTTTGGGATGGGGGCGCCGCCGATTCCGCACGCCGCTCCGGCGGCTGCCTGCTCCCGGAAAAAATCTTCGGGTTTTGTATTGAATCGGAGCCGGTCATCTGCTACAATGGAGGTACAGCCCCGCTCCGGCAGCAGGCCGGACGTACAGCAGGCTTGAATCAGGAGGGGAATCGTGAACAGGAAAGTAACGCTCAAGGACGTGGCGGCACTGGCAGGCGTCTCGGTGGCGACGGTGTCCTATGTGCTGAACCACAGCGATAAGCAGCACATCTCCAAGGAGACCCGGGTCCGGGTGCGGGAGGCGGCCCGCCAGCTGAATTATATGCCCAACACCTCGGCCAAGTCCCTCCGCTCTAACCGCAGCGGCTGCATCGGCGTGGCCATCGACAAGGACATCACCGTCCCCCGGTACGCCCAGACCCTGCAGGGCATCCGCCGGGTGCTGGAGGAAAACGAGTACCAGCTGGTGCTCTGCTCCGGCAGAAAGCTGAGGGGGGAGTACCCCGACTATATCAGCGGCTACTTCTCCCGTTCCATCGACGGCGTCATCTACATCGGCGCCGACAACCGGGGAATGGACGCTTCCATTGAAAACCTGATCATCCGCCACGGCATCCCGGTGGTGGCCTTTGACTGCTCCGGCAGCGGCGAGATTTCCACCGTGGAGCTGGACTATTTTCAGGGCGCCCGGGAGCTGGTGCTCTACCTGATGGATCAGGGGGTGCGGCGGATTCATTACATCCGCAACGGCTTCGACAGCCGCCAGGGACGGCTGCGGGAGCAGGGGGTGCTGCGGGCGGCCTTTGAGCGGCCCGAGCTGGATCTGGTGCTGCACCGGCTGCCCACCTCCTACGGCCTTATGGAGGATGGCCAGTACCGCAACGGCAATATGCAGATCTTCCAGACCAACGCCGACCTCTGGGAGAAGGAACAGTTCCGGCAGTTTGCCGAAGCCGTGCGGAACTGCGTTTCCTCCTTTGCCGACGAGCTGACCCCCGACGGCAGAACCGCCATCGTCTGCAGCTGGGCCGCCATGGAGCAGCATGTCTGCGCGGCGCTGGAGCCCTACTCCTTCCGCCCGCCCATCGGCGTGCTGGCCCAGGGCATTCTCTACCCCGGCAGCTATCCCTACATCACCTATTCCGAGCTGCCCAACTACCAGGCGGGTCAGGCCTGCGCCCGCCAGATCCTGCATCAGCTGGATCATCCCGACGATGTCCGTCGGATTATGCTGAAACCGGAAATCAATCAATAGAAAGGATGTTTCTTATGCTCAAAAACCGAAAAATCGTCCTCATCATGACCGACTCCCAGCGGTGGGACATGGTGAACTGCTACCGGGAGACCGGTCTGCAGACCCCCAACATCGACCGTCTGGCCGCCGAGGGTGTCCGCTGCGAGCGGGCCTACACCACCCAGCCGGTCTGCCAGCCCGCCCGGGCCGGCATCTTCACCGGTCAGTACCCCCATTCGGTGGGCAGCTGGACCAACAGCTACGGCATCTCCGACACCGCCCATTCGGTGGGTGAGCGCCTGATGCTGGACGGCGTGCACACCGCCTATATCGGAAAATGGCACCTGGACGGCGGCGACTATTTCGGCCTGGGCAAGTGCCCCAAGGGCTGGGATCCCGCTTACTGGTACGATATGAAATGCTACCTGGAGGAGCTGACCGAGGAGGAGCGGCTCATTTCCAGACAGAGCTGGCGGATGGCCGAGCGGGACTTTTCCGAGGATTTCCTCTACGGTCACCGGGTCTCCAACCGGGCCATTGACTTCCTGCAGAAGTATAATGAAGACGACTTCCTGCTGGTGGTGTCCTATGATGAGCCCCACGATCCCTCCCTCTGCCCGCCTCCCTACTCCACCATGTACAAGGACTTCTGCTTCCCCAAGAGCGAGAACGTCTGGGATACCATGGAGGGCAAGCCGGAGCACCAGAAGGTCTGGGGCGCCCGGAATATGGGCATCGACAAGGACGCCCTGCAGCTGAAGGCTCCTTACTTCTTCGGCTGCAACAGCTATGCCGACTACGAAATCGGCCGG